>NZ_MJYF01000025.1:0-985 GCF_001763175.1 Campylobacter sp. BCW_4332
AAATTTTCTATATTTTGATAAACTTTTTCTAAAAATTCCAAAGGTAAAATAAAATCTTTACTGAGTATATTTTCTAAAATTTGTTTTAAAGCTAAAGCATCATTTAAAAATCTTTTAGCATTATCTTGATCTTTTTGTATTTTTTCTTTGAATTTAACTAGGAGTTTGTCACTTCTATTTTTAGTTAAACTTTTTGGAAGTTCAAATTTAGGTTTTTCTTTTGTAAGGAATTTTTCACAACATTCTTTAAAGGAAAGTTCTTCTGTAAAATTAATCCTTGCTCCACCTTCAGTGGCATTGTAAAATTTAGTTTCTTTACTGTTGCAAGCAAAAAGATATTCAAGTTTTATGCGATAATCATTCCAAGTTATATGAGTTAAAACTTCACCTTTACCTGCATAGGCGGGGACTTTAAGTTTGTCTATATTTTCTTCACCGCTAAATTTCTCCCCAAAATCAAAACCTTTTGAGTGTGAATTTCCTTTTTCATCAAAAGCTAAATCTTGCCCTATCATGATAATATTTTTAAATCCTAAAGCCAAAGCTAAAGTATAAGAAAAATGACTCACATGAGTACCTGTATCAATATAGCCAAAGTCATTAAGATTGAAGCGTTGGTATAAAGGATCATCTCTTAAAATCACACTTTTATTATCTAGTGCACAAACCAAACTAGGATGCGTGGCGCATGAAAGTATATTTAAAGAAGTTTTATTTTCTTTATTTTGAAAAAATTTCATTGCTAGATCAGTAAAATCTAAATTCGTAACATAATCAGGCACTATGCCTTCTTTTTCAAGCATACTTAAAGCCCCATCAGCACAAAAGATCACTGCTTTATCTTGATAAGCTTTAAGTAAAGGAAGTTGTTTAGCTAAACTAGGTCCTGCAGAAACTACTATAGCATTTTCAAATTTGTTTTTTCTTTCACTTAAGATTCTTTGAAAAGGAATGCTTTCAAGCATAGAAGGGATGTTTTGTAAAA
>NZ_MJYF01000026.1:0-1339 GCF_001763175.1 Campylobacter sp. BCW_4332
TACTTCCTAAACCCTAGTTTGTCCTATAAGATTATTTAATCTATCCATTATATTATTTACAAAAGAATTTATACTTTCACTGCTTGCTTTCCAACCATTAGCTTTTGCTTGATTAAACTGATTATCAAACAAAGCTCCACCATAACCTATGCTTGCATTTTGCCAAGCAACTCCTTTTTCCATTGCATAAATACCTGCATCAAGCCAACCATCTTGTGCATAGCCTTTTAATAAACTTGCAAAATCTACCTTGCCTGTCATAATGTCATCTAAGGAAACGCTAAAAGAAGGATTTGCTTTCATTTCTAGCTCAAGTTTTGCTTCACGAACTTTTGCTTCAGGACTCAAAACAACTTGATTTGAAGATGGAATAGGTGAATAAGACTTTAAAAAACTCATAAACAAAGCTTCTTTAGAATAACTTCCATCTTCATTTTGTGGATAAACTGACATATCAGGATTAAATCCGCCTTCATTTGAAGGTCCTCGCTCCATGCTTTGCGGAGAAAAGTCAAGTTTCATAAGGTTCATACCCAAATTCATAGTAGAATACTTAATCGCTTGTGCTTCGTGAAATTGTTCTGCGTTAAATATATGTGTTACAATATATTCTTTGTTTTGATTGCAACCATCATTTAGTCCTTTTGGTAATTGCTCTAAATCAGCTTCGCTAAAACTTGTTTTATCATTTGGAAATGCACTTATTACTTGATTAAAACTATTATAATGGGATTTAACAATAGAAGCCATATCAAAACTATCATAATAGTTTCCACTGGTTTCACTAGCCATATTATGTTGATTAAATCTCTCTATCTCATCCAAAGTAGATTTATGTATCTTAAAATCTTCAGGCAATCCTGCAGCTTTGTTAAAATCACTTCCCATATAACCATTAGCATCTACTCCATAACCATAAGCTAAAGATACAATATTGCTTGTATCTGCTTGTTTATATTTTAGAGTATAAATAGAGTTTTTAAATTCACTTGATATATCATAATTAGGAGAACTTGTTTTAGTAGTATTAATACTAAGATTAGTATTACTGCTATTTGATATATTAGCAGAATTTGAACTATTGTTTAATGCATTGTTATTGCTTAATATTTCACTTCTTGCTAGAGTTTGTGAATTTTTACTTTCTATATCACTTAACTTGCTGGCATTTTGTTTTAAAAAAGCATTAGCAAAACTTATTTTAGAATTTTCTTTACTTTCTTTATTAGCTTTACTTTGTGAAAGTATAGAATTATAATTTGAGCTATCATTGATACTAAAGATACTCATATTAATTCCTTAATTTAGATTTTTTTGCCTTCAATCTAAATATATTAAA
>NZ_MJYF01000027.1:0-1255 GCF_001763175.1 Campylobacter sp. BCW_4332
AGTTTATCCACAAAATGAAGATGGAAGTTATTCTAAAGAAGCTTTGTTTATGAGTTTTTTAAAGTCTTATTCACCTATTCCATCTTCAAATCAAGTTGTTTTGAGTCCTGAAGCAAAAGTTCGTGAAGCAAAACTTGAGCTAGAAATGAAAGCAAATCCTTCTTTTAGCGTTTCCTTAGATGACATTATGACAGGCAAGGTAGATTTTGCAAGTTTATTAAAAGGCTATGCACAAGATGGTTGGCTTGATGCAGGTATTTATGCAATGGAAAAAGGAGTTGCTTGGCAAAATGCAAGCATAGGTTATGGTGGAGCTTTGTTTGATAATCAGTTTAATCAAGCAAAAGCTAATGGTTGGAAAGCAAGCAGTGAAAGTATAAATTCTTTTGTAAATAATATAATGGATAGATTAAATAATCTTATAGGACAAACTAGGGTTTAGGAAGTAAATAAAAAGAAATTAATATCGCTTAATTGCGATATTAAAATCCAAAATGTTCTATTTCGAAATTCAAAGATTTTTGATTAAATTTGATTTAGGGCATTTGTTATGATAAAATGAATTATATTACATTTGAAAACAAGGAGCTAAAATGTTTAAAAAACTATTGAGTGTTGTAGCTTTAGGTGCTTTATTGTCAAGTTCTGCTTTTGCAGAAGATATTCTTGCTAAAGTCAGTAATGGAGCAATTAGTGATAATAGTGCAGGTGTTAAAGTTCTTAACCTTGATGAGATGAAAGAGGTTAAGGGTGGAGTTTATACTTTTAATAGAGCAAGTAATTATGATAATGTTATAGGTGTTAGGAGCTATGCCTATATAGCAGGAGATAGTGATAAAACACCAGAACAATTCTTACAAGCTATGAATATTAGTGGCAATAAAATTATTCTTGCTAAATACCGTTATGTAAATAATCAAAAAGAATATTATTTACAAAGTTATGAAAAAAGCACAGGAACTCTTCGTGATATTTGGGCTTGGAATGGAAGTTCTGCTTATGATGTTTTAAAAGATTTTAAAAATCAATACTAAACTATTTCCTCGTTCCACTTATCCAAAACGGAACAGATTTTGCTTATATTATTTTAATATATTTAGATTGAAGGCAAAAAAATCTAAATTAAGGAATTAATATGAGTATCTTTAGCATCAATGATAGCTCAAACTATGGTTCTATACTTTCACAAGCAAAAGCTAATAAAGAAAGTAAAGAAAATTCTAAAATAAGTTTTGCTAATGCTTTTTTAAAACAA
>NZ_MJYF01000028.1:0-832 GCF_001763175.1 Campylobacter sp. BCW_4332
ACTATGCCTTCTTTTTCAAGCATACTTAAAGCCCCATCAGCACAAAAGATCACTGCTTTATCTTGATAAGCTTTAAGTAAAGGAAGTTGTTTAGCTAAACTAGGTCCTGCAGAAACTACTATAGCATTTTCAAATTTGTTTTTTCTTTCACTTAAGATTCTTTGAAAAGGAATGCTTTCAAGCATAGAAGGGATGTTTTGTAAAAGATGAGAATAACACTCAAAACCGATGTTTAAATTAGAAATTAAATTTCTTACTGTGACTTCTATATTTTTCTCGCAAAGCTCATCTGCTTTATACCAGATATCCTCATAAAATTTTTTATAATAAACATTATTTACAAACATTTCATATAAACTTAAGTACTCAAACATATCTTTCATATCAAAAAGTATAAGCAGTTGAATATCTACTCTTTCTTCTTCGATATCCACAAGATAAATTTTTCCACTACAAAGCTCTTCGCTCAAATCCAGTGTACTTAAAGCTAGGACAAAAAGTTCTATTTCGCTTTCAAATACAAAAAGATGTTTATAGTGTTTAGCTAAATTTTTAATCAGTAAAGCATTGCCTATACCATAAATACATATAAAAGGATATCTAGGAGTTTTTTCTAAAATACTTTGATAGAAAAAATTTAATTCTTCTTCTAAATTTTCATACATAAAAACATTATGAGTTTTATCATAGATATTTAAATTTTCATCTATATTAAAACGAGAACAAGTTTTATTTTGTATGAAATTTAAAAGTTTATTTCCTAAGGGTTCATTTACTCCACTTAATAAAGCTTGTATGTTTTTTTCTAGTATGGTCATTAGGTTTCCTTAAA
>NZ_MJYF01000029.1:0-832 GCF_001763175.1 Campylobacter sp. BCW_4332
ACTATGCCTTCTTTTTCAAGCATACTTAAAGCCCCATCAGCACAAAAGATCACTGCTTTATCTTGATAAGCTTTAAGTAAAGGAAGTTGTTTAGCTAAACTAGGTCCTGCAGAAACTACTATAGCATTTTCAAATTTGTTTTTTCTTTCACTTAAGATTCTTTGAAAAGGAATGCTTTCAAGCATAGAAGGGATGTTTTGTAAAAACTGTCCATGTGTTAGCAAAGGTAAAAAACAAGAAATATCTGCATTTCTTATTGCTACAGCTGCACTTTTAATACAAAGTTCATTCAAAGATAAAATAGAAGTTTCATAGTATTTAAGATAATAATGCGAGCTAATAAACATTTCATATAAACTTAAATACTCTAAAATGCTTTGTTGATCAAAAACCATAGCAATATGAATTTCCACATCCTTGGCTGCTGCATCAAACAATATCACTTGATAAGTTTTTAGCTCTTCACTCAAATCTAGCACACTTAAAGCCAGGATGAAAAGTTCTATTTCGCTTTCAAATACAAAAAGATGTTTATAGTGTTTAGCTAAATTTTTAATCAGTAAAGCATTGCCTATACCATAAATACATATAAAAGGATATCTAGGAGTTTTTTCTAAAATACTTTGATAGAAAAAATTTAATTCTTCTTCTAAATTTTCATACATAAAAACATTATGAGTTTTATCATAGATATTTAAATTTTCATCTATATTAAAACGAGAACAAGTTTTATTTTGTATGAAATTTAAAAGTTTATTTCCTAAGGGTTCATTTACTCCACTTAATAAAGCTTGTATGTTTTTTTCTAGTATGGTCATTAGGTTTCCTTAAA
>NZ_MJYF01000030.1:0-994 GCF_001763175.1 Campylobacter sp. BCW_4332
TTTTACAAAACATCCCTTCTATGCTTGAAAGCATTCCTTTTCAAAGAATCTTAAGTGAAAGAAAAAACAAATTTGAAAATGCTATAGTAGTTTCTGCAGGACCTAGTTTAGCTAAACAACTTCCTTTACTTAAAGCTTATCAAGATAAAGCAGTGATCTTTTGTGCTGATGGGGCTTTAAGTATGCTTGAAAAAGAAGGCATAGTACCTGATTATGTTACCAATTTAGACTATAGTGATTGGGCAATAAAATTTTTTCAAAATAAAGAAAATTTAAAACAAAGCATTATTGCTCTTGAGTGTGCTACACATCCTAATGTCGCGCGTAGTTTAAAGGCTGAAAATTGTATGATTATTTTAAGAAATAAAGCTCTTTACCAACGCTTCAATCTTAATGACTTTGGCTATATTGATACAGGTACTCATGTGAGTCATTTTTCTTATACTTTAGCTTTGGCTTTAGGATTTAAAAATATTATCATGATAGGGCAAGATTTAGCTTTTGATGAAAAAGGAAATTCACACTCAAAAGGTTTTGATTTTGGGGAGAAATTTAGCGGTGAAGAAAATATAGACAAACTTAAAGTCCCCGCCTATGCAGGTAAAGGTGAAGTTTTAACTCATATAACTTGGAATGATTATCGCATAAAACTTGAATATCTTTTTGCTTGCAACAGTAAAGAAACTAAATTTTACAATGCCACTGAAGGTGGAGCAAGGATTAATTTTACAGAAGAACTTTCCTTTAAAGAATGTTGTGAAAAATTCCTTACAAAAGAAAAACCTAAATTTGAACTTCCAAAAAGTTTAACTAAAAATAGAAGTGACAAACTCCTAGTTAAATTCAAAGAAAAAATACAAAAAGATCAAGATAATGCTAAAAGATTTTTAAATGATGCTTTAGCTTTAAAACAAATTTTAGAAAATATACTCAGTAAAGATTTTATTTTACCTTTGGAATTTTTAGAAAAAGTTTATCAAAATATAGAAAATTT
>NZ_MJYF01000031.1:0-383 GCF_001763175.1 Campylobacter sp. BCW_4332
AATTCTCATCCTGATGATTATCAAAACTCAGCAACCTATGAAAGTAAAAAGTATCCACACCTTTACACTCTTGCTTATGGCAAAAAAGGGAAAGTTAAAACTCATCATGTCTGGCTCATGTTTAAGCAAAATTTAGAACAAGATGTACAAAAAATACAAAAATATTTAGATACTAAAATTTACAACTGCACCGAAGGTGGGGCAAGGATAGAAGGAACTATAGAAAAACCTTTTCTATGGGCTTGTGAGAATTTACTTGATAAAGATTTAAATAAACCTTTTGAAAAATTAGAACCTTTAAGCTTAAATAAACAAAATGAGTTTTTACTTAAGGCTTATTATAAAGTTTATCAAAGTATTAAACATTGTAGAGATTTTAGTAA
>NZ_MJYF01000032.1:0-546 GCF_001763175.1 Campylobacter sp. BCW_4332
AGCCCATAGAAAAGGTTTTTCTATAGTTCCTTCTATCCTTGCCCCACCTTCGGTGCAGTTGTAAATTTTAGTATCTAAATATTTTTGTATTTTTTGTACATCTTGTTCTAAATTTTGCTTAAACATGAGCCAGACATGATGAGTTTTAACTTTCCCTTTTTTGCCATAAGCAAGAGTGTAAAGGTGTGGATACTTTTTACTTTCATAGGTTGCTGAGTTTTGATAATCATCAGGATGAGAATTGCCATTTTCAGCATAAGCTAAATCTTGTCCTATAAAAATGATTTTTTTATGATTTAAATGCAAGGAAAGATAACAAGCCATATGTGCAACACTAAATCCCATGTTAAAATATCCAAAATAATCTAATTTTAAATATTCTATAAAGCTTGCATAGGTTGAAACTAGGGTAAAATTATCGGTTTTTTTGTTTAGATAGTGTATAGCATTAGGGTGCACTACAGATTTGATAATAAAACAAACATCCTTATCAAATTCCCCAAAATCATGATTAAAAAATTCTGCTGTAATGGCTTTTCTTTCAAG
>NZ_MJYF01000033.1:0-1960 GCF_001763175.1 Campylobacter sp. BCW_4332
ATCATCCTATACCTTTTTTTAATCCTAGTTCTACTTTAGCTTGGGCAGGGATTGCTTATGATAAGAGTCAAAGTTTTGAAATGATGGAGTATTTTGAGAGTTTAGGACTTAAAGCTGATGATGAGTGTTTAGGAAATAATGCCCTTACTGATTATATTGGAGTGGGTGGAAAAAATAAAAAAATGATTGATTATTTTTTTAAAAAAGGATGTAAATTTGAAGTTTATGATGAAAAAGGTGCCACCCCTTTGCATTCTTGGATATTGCTTGGCGATCCTGAGTCTGTAAATTCTTTAGAAGTGGCTTTACAATTTGGCGCTGATGTAAATATGAGAAATATTAAAACAGAACATGAACATAGTTATATCGATGCAGGAAAAACCCTTTTACATATAGCTGCAAGATCTGAGGAAAAACCTATTGGAACTTGTTTGGAAATTTTGATCAAATATGGAGCTGATGTCAATGCTGCTAATTGCACTATCAATAAAACTAAAGATGATAAAATTAATTATTTTAAACCTAATACTCCATTAGATAGGGCTATTTCTTTTGGGATAAATAAAAATAAAACAATCTTAAAAAAAGCAGGTGCTAAGACTTGGGAACAATTGGTTAAAGAATACAATATTGATACAAGCTTGGAAGAACCAGAACAAATTAAAATGTATGAAGAAAGAAGAAAGATAAAAAAATAATAAAAAGGAGATATTATGGAATTTGATGTTGAAATTTTAGACAATCTTGAGAATTTTAAAGAATTCTTAAAAACAAAACCTAGCAAAGAAGTTTTACAGGCTGTTAATTCTCATTTAGAGGGTTTTTTAAGTGATGCGTATGATCATATCGATCCAGAAGAATACGAAGTCGCTTTTGAAGAAGAAACAGGAATATCTTATCGTGATGCTACTGAGGAAGAATTTGATGAGTGGTTTATTGCAAATGTACTTTGCTTTGAAGATTTAAGTGAGATTTGCAAAATTCTTCGATCACTTTTAGAGGCTAAAGATTTAGATAAAGCTTTGGAAAATTTTAACAAATAAAAAAAGATTTTTAAAAAATTATTTTAAGGAAAAACACATGAAAACTTTAGAAGAAATGCAAGCTATGGATGAAGAAGCTATAAGGGAGTTAGGTTGGGAGTTTTTTGATCTTATTAAAAATAATAAACTTAAAGAAGTGAAAGAGTTTTTAAAAGATTATCCCGTGCCTGAAGTATTTTTAGAGAAACGTCGTAAGGTATATTGGTGTAATCATCCTATACCTTTTTTTAATCCTAGTTCTACTTTAGCTTGGGCAGGGATTGCTTATGATAAGAGTCAAAGTTTTGAAATGATGGAGTATTTTGAGAGTTTAGGACTTAAAGCTGATGATGAGTGTTTAGGAAATAATGCCCTTACTGATTATATTGGAGTGGGTGGAAAAAATAAAAAAATGATTGATTATTTTTTTAAAAAAGGATGTAAATTTGAAGTTTATGATGAAAAAGGTGCCACCCCTTTGCATTCTTGGATATTGCTTGGCGATCCTGAGTCTGTAAATTCTTTAGAAGTGGCTTTACAATTTGGCGCTGATGTAAATATGAGAAATATTAAAACAGAACATGAACATAGTTATATCGATGCAGGAAAAACCCTTTTACATATAGCTGCAAGATCTGAGGAAAAACCTATTGGAACTTGTTTGGAAATTTTGATCAAATATGGAGCTGATGTCAATGCTGCTAATTGCACTATCAATAAAACTAAAGATGATAAAATTAATTATTTTAAACCTAATACTCCATTAGATAGGGCTATTTCTTTTGGGATAAATAAAAATAAAACAATCTTAAAAAAAGCAGGTGCTAAGACTTGGGAACAATTGGTTAAAGAATACAATATTGATACAAGCTTGGAAGAACCAGAACAAATTAAAATGTATGAAGAAAGAAGAAAGATAAAAAAATAATAAAAAGGAG
>NZ_MJYF01000034.1:0-5848 GCF_001763175.1 Campylobacter sp. BCW_4332
ATCATCCTATACCTTTTTTTAATCCTAGTTCTACTTTAGCTTGGGCAGGGATTGCTTATGATAAGAGTCAAAGTTTTGAAATGATGGAGTATTTTGAGAGTTTAGGACTTAAAGCTGATGATGAGTGTTTAGGAAATAATGCCCTTACTGATTATATTGGAGTGGGTGGAAAAAATAAAAAAATGATTGATTATTTTTTTAAAAAAGGATGTAAATTTGAAGTTTATGATGAAAAAGGTGCCACCCCTTTGCATTCTTGGATATTGCTTGGCGATCCTGAGTCTGTAAATTCTTTAGAAGTGGCTTTACAATTTGGCGCTGATGTAAATATGAGAAATATTAAAACAGAACATGAACATAGTTATATCGATGCAGGAAAAACCCTTTTACATATAGCTGCAAGATCTGAGGAAAAACCTATTGGAACTTGTTTGGAAATTTTGATCAAATATGGAGCTGATGTCAATGCTGCTAATTGCACTATCAATAAAACTAAAGATGATAAAATTAATTATTTTAAACCTAATACTCCATTAGATAGGGCTATTTCTTTTGGGATAAATAAAAATAAAACAATCTTAAAAAAAGCAGGTGCTAAGACTTGGGAACAATTGGTTAAAGAATACAATATTGATACAAGCTTGGAAGAACCAGAACAAATTAAAATGTATGAAGAAAGAAGAAAGATAAAAAAATAATAAAAAGGAGGATTTTTTCTTGAAAATTAAATTTCATGATGTTAAATTTTATATTAAAGAATTTGAAAGTGTAGATATTATCGGTGGTTATATTGCTTTTTATGCACCTGTGAAAGAGCATTTAGAGGTAGAAAAAATTCAAAACGATCAAAATCCACAAGAAGAAATCCTGCAATTTAACAAAGATAACTCCCAAAAATATCTAAAAAAAACCAACCAAGAAAAAGAAGAGAAAATCGCACAGCTTGGACTTAACACTAGCGAAGATATTAATAAAGAATTTGATAAGTTGGACAATAAGGCTACTCCTATTGGAAAATTTGTAAGAAAAAATTATGACTATGATATATTTTATGATGTTTATACAAAAAAAGGTAATTGTATAAAAAAAATTCCTATAAAAAATGGTGTCGCAAAAATAGAACAAGGAACTTTAGAAGATTTTTATGGTGGTGATAACCCACAATGGTGTCTTATACCTAGATTACTTCCTGAAGATGATAATAAAGATTTTGAATTTGATCCTGTTCCTATTTTAAATAGTAGCTTTGTGATTTTAGAATTAGCAAATTGTAAGCAAAAAACTCTTACTTTTCAAAGAAAAATAGCTCAAATAAATAATCCAGATGATTTTAAGTTTCAAACACCTGAAGAATTTAAAGAAATGCTTAATAACAAAACAACCTTTGCTGCTTATGGTGGAAAAGAAAAACAAATAGAAGATCTTATAAAAACTGCCAAATTAAAACTTAAAATGTTGGAAAAACTTGAGCCATCAGAAATTTCTAAAAAAACTAAAGAAAGTTTGATAAAAAAACAAAATAAAGAAATTAAAAAATGTGAAAAAATAAAAATAGATCTTGAAAAAAATAAGAATAAAAAAATCACACCCAGTGTTATAGGAGATGCGGGAGAATACATCACCTCTTTACTTTTTAAGAAAAGATCTACACGCTATTTGAGCAATCAAAGAAAAATTGATGCTAATTTCAATCTTCATAGTTTTAATCACACCATACCTGATTTTTTAGTGATCATCAATGATATTCCTAGTTTGGTAGAGGTTAAAAATGTCCAAGTTCAAAGCTTGACAGAACAAATCAGCTTTGAATTAAAACTTGCTAGAGAATATGAACTTGATTATTTTTTCATATGCAATAACTATACACAATTAACAGAAAATCTTTCAGGAAGCGCATTGACTCTTCAAGAACATGAAGCATTAATAAAAAATAAAGACAAGGTGAAGGAATTTGATGAAGAGACAAAGGCAAAGAAAAAAAATACAGTAAAAGAGGTTTTAAGGTCAAAAGATAAAAATTGGTATAAAGTATCAGATGTTGGCACTTCTCGTTTGAGAAATTTTTCAGAAGAAGCTGGAGATCAAGGTTCAAGAAATGGCTTTATTTATCATAAACATTTACACAGAAGCATAAAAACAGTATTTAAAGAAATGTATTTACATCATATCAAAGGTGTAGCACCCAATAAAATAGTGATAAAAAGATTTGACTTAAATTATGAAGAAAAATTAGAAGAAATTTTTAACCAAAACCAAGAATTGCAAAAAAATTCTGGAATTGCAAAAGGATAAAGATGTTAGATAAAATAACAATCAAAGGATATAAATCCATAAAAGATTTATCCAAATTTGAGCTTAAAAAATTAAATATTTTAATAGGTGCAAATGGTTCGGGCAAAAGTAATTTTATTTCAGTATTTAAAATGCTTAATGCTTTATTTAATAAAAATTTGCAATTTTTTACACAAGATAAAGGACCTGATAATTTTTTACATTTTGGCAGAAAAAAGACTGAAAATATATATCTTGAATTTGCTTTTGGCAAAAATGGTTATTATGCTACCTTTGTTCCAACGAGTGAAAATAAGCTTATGATATTAAATGAATATATTTTCTTTGATGGAGACTATAAAGACTATAAAGAACCTATAGGAAGTAATCAACTAGAAAGTAATCTTTCAGATATAATAGAACGAAGTTATTCTAAAAAAGTAGCACAACATGTTCTAAATGAAATCAAAAAATGGAAACTTTATCATTTTCATGATACAAGCGATACAGCCAAGATGAAGGGAATGTGTGATGCAAATGACAATCTTATATTTAAAGAAGACGCACAAAATATAGCAGCTTATCTTAAAATGCTTCATGATAATCACAATAATCACTATGAACAAATTTTAACGACTATACAAGATATCGCCCCTTTCTTTGGAGGATTTATTTTTAGAAATAATGAAAATATACAATTAGAATGGTATCATAAAAATAATCCTAATACTCCTTTTAAATCCCATATGCTTTCTGATGGGACTTTAAGATTTATATGTTTAGCTACTTTATTGCTTCAGCCTTTTGAGTTGATGTCGGGAACGATTATTATTGATGAACCGGAATTGGGACTACATCCTTATGCATTAAAGGTTTTAAGTGAAATTATTAAGAGAGTGGCTAAAGAAAAGCAACTCATTATTTCTTCACAATCTGTAGAACTGATAAACCATTTTGAAGCGCAAGATATTATAGTAGTAGATAAAGAAAACGATGAATCTACTTTTACAAGAATGGATGATGAAAAATTAGAAGCTTGGCTTGAAGACTATACACTTGGAGAAATTTGGGCAAGTAATCTTATAGGCGGGAGACCAAAATAATGATTACAAGATGTTATGTGATTTGCGAAGGACAAAGTGAGGAAAAATTTATAAATGAAATTTTAGGATCGTATTTTTATAACTCTAATGTTTATCTTACTCCACTTATAATACCTACATCTAAAGGACATAAAGGTGGAGGACTTGCGTATGATAGGGTTGTTAATTTTATCGTTAAAAAATTAAAACAAGATTCACAAGCTTTTATGACAACAATGTTTGATTACTATGGATTGGATAATAGATTTTTAAAAGAAAAACAATGTAATAAAAATATATATGAACACGTTGAAAAAATACAAGAAGAATTTGATAAAATCATTAAACAACAATGCGATACAAATAATTTTTTTAGCTATATACAGCCACATGAATTTGAAAGTTTGCTTTTTAGTGATATTACAAAAATAATTAAAGCAGATGCTGAATGGAATAAAAAACTTATTTATAAACTAGAAGACATTGTCAAAGAATTCGATAATCCAGAATTTATTAATAATAGTAAAGAAACAAGTCCTTCAAATAGATTAAAAAAGATTTTATCTTTTCCAAGCTATAATAAAATCTTGCACGGTGGAAGAATCGCTAAAGAAATAGGCATAGATAATATAAGATTAAAATGCCGACATTTTAATAAATGGTGTGAAAAAATTCATAGTTTAGGCAACAAAAAGGAAAATAGTGAAAAATAAAAATTTATTTCACAAGAATTTGAAAAAGGTTTTTAAAAATAGCAATAAAAACACCTCAAACACCTTCAGGAATTAAAATGAAACAAAATATAAGCGCTAATCAAGTAAGTTTTTACCTTTTTTCTACAAAAACCTTTAGCGATGAAAAATATCTTGATGCTTGGAGTTTAAAAGGGAATCGTTTAAATTCTCAAGATTGGTTTGAATTTAAACAAGCTAATAAAGGTAGTTTTTATAACAAACATTTAAATGATACTTTAAAAGCCATGCAGAAACTTAAAGCTTATTTTAGTATCGATAAATTTGAAGGCATAAATTTACATGGAAATGATGAATGGTGCGATTTTCTACCTTCAAATTATCTCCAAATTTACGATAGGCTATGTTTAGATAAAAGCAAATATATTTTACATAGATATTATCAAGAAAATGATTTAAGCGAAATAGGAGCACTTAAAAATCTTTCTCCTAATTTTCCTTTTTGGGATGAAAAAGGAGAAAATTTTTCTCAAAATCAAATCAATGCTTTTATAGATAAAGACAACTTAGCACCCTATTTCAATAAATATGATGTTTATTTTAACTCTTCGCTTAATTTAACTTTTAATTTCAGTGATGAAAGCTTAAAATATCTAGTTGATAATTATAATCATAGAATCAGTCATACTTTTATCCCAAAAAATCAAGAGCAACTAGAAAAAGAATTAAATTTAAGCAAAAATGAAAAAATTATTTTAGAACTTCAAAATATGTTTTTAGATCTTTGTAAAGGCATCAGCGCTGATTATGCTTTTATGGATTTTTCTTATTTTTTTTCGGGTTATAACTATATATTAAATTCTAAAGATAATGCTTTTAAATCTTATCCTGCCACCCAAAATACACTTATTTATAAAAGAAGTTTTAAAAAACATATAGAAAAATATGCGAATAATTATTTTTTAAATTACTATTCTAAAGAGTTTTTAAAAGAACTTGATAATCAAGAGTTAAATGAAGATAGACTTAATCATTATCTTATCAATTACAACAAAATCCCAAAAAAAGTCGAAGAAGAAAATATACAAGGTTTACTCTCTAAACAAAAAGATACAAATATTAATTTTGTAAATTTTATAGATTATCAAGATTATGTTTATAACAATAAAGATGATTTTTGGAATTTGTCTTCAGAGGAAAATTCTATGCTTTGGGAAAAATTTTTAAGTAAAAATACCTTAAAACCTTTTCCTTTAAACTTTGATTGCTCCTTAGAAGAAAAATTTCTTTATGCTAAAGATGAGCAATTAGAAAACATTCTCAAATCTCATAAGGCTTTTCATGGCTAGAAAAAGAAAGATAACTATTCCTAGAATAGAAGATATTAATGCAACTCTTGATACTTCTTGTTTGCATCCTATATTGGAAGATAATACTTTATTATGTTTACATGGAGGTAAAGTCAATTTAAAAGCAAAAAAGGCTAAAAGAATAAAATATAATAATGTTCCTATTATGTTACACGATGAAATACAAGGAGCTAGTATAAGTGGATGTTTAAATCCTCCAGTAGCTGGAGGACCTTGTACTAAAGTTGCTTTGGTATTTCCTTATACTTATTCAAAGCATAAAATCAATAATAAATATTCCGTTTATCAAATGGGCTTAATAGGAGTAAGTAATAAAGGCTATCCTGTACTTTCTATACCTAAAGGCAATAAGATTAAATTTGCCTTAACTAAAATACAAGCTAGTCCTCTTGCTAAGATTAAGTATGATAGGATAAGATGGGAAGGGATAGGA
>NZ_MJYF01000035.1:0-549 GCF_001763175.1 Campylobacter sp. BCW_4332
TTCTAAATCTTCATCATTTTTATCATCTAGTTCATCTAAACTAGGCTCAGTATCCAAAGCTGTATGTTCTTGGCTTAAGTCTTCTTTTTCGCTTCCGCCATCTTCCAAAGTTAAATCTAAATCAGTTTGAATGTCTTCTTGATTCTGTTCTTTAGTTGTTTCTTGTTCTAAATTTTCATCTTCTAAATTTTGAGTTTCTAAAGTTTCGTTTGCATTATCATCTTGAGATTCGTTAAGCTCTTCTTGCATTTCTAATGTATTTGCTTTAGAATCGTTTAATAATTCTTGCTTTTTTATTTCTTCATTTTTGTCATCTTCTTTGATTTCTAAATCTTCATCATTTTTATCATCTAGTTCATCTAAACTAGGCTCAGTATCCAAAGCTGTATGTTCTTGGCTTAAGTCTTCTTTTTCGCTTCCGCCATCTTCCAAAGTTAAATCTAAATCAGTTTGAATGTCTTCTTGATTCTGTTCTTTAGTTGTTTCTTGTTCTAAATTTTCATCTTCTAAATTTTGAGTTTCTAAAGTTTCGTTTGCATTATCATCTTG
>NZ_MJYF01000036.1:0-125662 GCF_001763175.1 Campylobacter sp. BCW_4332
TTCTAAATCTTCATCATTTTTATCATCTAGTTCATCTAAACTAGGCTCAGTATCCAAAGCTGTATGTTCTTGGCTTAAGTCTTCTTTTTCGCTTCCGCCATCTTCCAAAGTTAAATCTAAATCAGTTTGAATGTCTTCTTGATTCTGTTCTTTAGTTGTTTCTTGTTCTAAATTTTCATCTTCTAAATTTTGAGTTTCTAAAGTTTCGTTTGCATTATCATCTTGCGCATCATCATCAAAACTCAAATCTTCCATTCCATCTGAATTTATATCTAAAGAATTTTCATCAGGCAAATCATCTAAATTTAAATTATCTAAATCCAAGCTTATATCAGCGTAAGGATTTTCATCATTGCTTAACATTGGCAAATCAATAGATGTATGTTTGTTTGTATCTTTATTATTAAGTAAATTTAAAAAATCTGTAGGTAAAAAAGGTTTTTGTAAAATTTGCGCATCTATATCTTCTACATTTTGGTTTCGCGGAGCTAAAAAAATCAATCTATCACATTTTTCTTTAAGAATTTTTAAAGGTGCTGGAGTATCGCTATCTACAACAATCACATCATAATTACCCAAATTTTCACTATAAGCATTAAGTTCTTCAAAATTATAAGACATTTTTTTAGCACTAAGGCTTACAAGTCTTGAAACTACAGGGTTTTCATTTAAAAGTAAAATTTTCATCACTTTAATCCTTAAAAAATAATCACTATTTTACGATAATTTCATTTATCCTTTCCTTAGGAGAAAAAAAGAGTTTGCATATGAGTAAAAAGTTCTAAAATTAAATTTTTAAAATATTGCATCATAACTAGTAAAATAGCAATCAAAACTACAAAGCCTAAAGCTATCTTTATAGGATAGCCAATAACTAAAAGATTAAATTGTGGCATTGTTTTCATCAAAAGTCCAAAAATAACATCGGCTAAAAGTGAAATTCCAAGTATGGGAAAGCTCATAGTAAAACCTATGATGAAAATATTAAACATACCCATATTTAGATAATGCATTAAATTCTCATGCGGATAAAATCCACCTAAACTAATATAACCCAAAGAATGACTTAAAAACAAAAGCATTAAATGATGACCATCAAAAGCAAGAAAAAACATCAAAGCAAGCAAATTTAAAATTTGTGCCGTAATAGGCATACTCGTTCCAGAACTTGGATCTAATATACTTGCCATAGTAAATCCCATAGTAAAAGCAATCTGCTCACCTGCCATCATAATAATAGCAAAAATAATTTGAAGCATTAATCCTGCTATCATTCCAAAAATCACTTCACTAATAAGCTGTAAAACAAAAAAACTATCTAAATGCAAAGATTCTAATCTAGCCAAAGGATATAAATACATAGTCAAAAATAAAACTATAGTACTTTTTATCACCATAGGAATAGAATTATGTGAAAAAAAAGGAAAAAAAACTATAAGACCACTCATTCTAGCAAGAAGCAACATAAAAGTTACAACATTTTTATCGCCTAAATAATTAACAAATTCCATTGGCGTTTATAGTATAAGTTTTATCACAAAAACTTGCAAGCTTGCTATCGTGAGTTACAAAAAATAAAGCTGCATCATTTTCTTTAACATAGGAAATTAAAAGTTCGATAACATTTTTAGCATTATCAAAATCCAAATTTCCAGTTGCTTCATCAGCAAAAATAATCTTTGGTTTTTTACAAAGCACGCGCGCGATACTCACACGCTGTTGTTGTCCGCCGCTAAGCTTTCCTATTTTTTGATGTAAAAGCGTATCAATACCTAATCTTTTTAAAATTTTCTCATCTAAATTTTGACCCGATAAAACACTAGCAAGTTCGATATTTTCTAAAGCTGAAAAACCTTTAAAAAGATAATGTGTCTGAAAAATAATACCAAAATCATAACGGCGAATTTTTAATCTTTCGTTTTCATCTATCTGATAAAGACTAGAACCTTTAAAAAAAACTTCACCTTTTTTTGGAATTAATAAGGAAGAAAGTATATGCAAAAGAGTAGATTTGCCACAACCGCTACTCCCTTGAATAGCAATGCAATCTTTAGTATTTAAAGCAAGATTTAAACCCTCAAAAAGCGGATAATCAAAACTATGGCTTAAATTTTCCGCTCTTAAGAGTTCCATTATTAACCGTTTTTAAAGTTGTGCAGCAACTTCAGCCGCAAAATCTTCAGTTTTCTTTTCTAAACCTTCGCCAACTTCAAAGCAAATAAATTCGACAATTTTAATTTTTCCGCCAAATTCTTTTTCTTTTTCGGCAATTACTTGTTCTACGGTTTTTTTATCATCCATTACATAAAACTGACCCATTAAAGTAAGTTTGCTATCAAGTTGAGAATTATCTGCTATAAAGCTATTCATTTTACCTGGGATAATATTGTCCCAAATTTTTTCAGGTTTACCTTGAGCTTTAAGCTCTTCTTTGATTTTTTCTTCAGCTTCTTTTAAAATTGCATCGCTTAATTGTTTGCGACTTGCAAATTGAGGAATTTTATGTTCAGGTTTATTTGGATCTTTAAGTCTGCGTCTTTCTTCATTTTCTTTTTCAAGTTCAGCAACCAAGGCTTTGTATTCATTTTCAACAAAAGTCATATCCAAATCTTCATAACTTAAATAACTTGGTCTCATTGCTGCAATATGCATACAAATTTGTCTTAACAAATCTCTTGATTTTGAAGCCACTTCAGCGCTATCGCAAGCTGCAGCAATCACAACACCAACACGGCCATTTGTATGGATATAACCATTTACAACGCCGTTAGCACCTGCTTTTAAAGTTGCAAATCTTCTTACAACTAAGTTTTCTCCTATAGTTGCAATTTGACTTTTTAAATATTCTTCAAATTTTACGCCATTGATTATGCTTGAATGAAGTTCTTCCACACTTTGTAAGCTATTACTTTGAATATGGGCTGTGGTATCTTTTGTTAAAGCGATAAACTGATCATTTTTTGCCACAAAATCTGTTTCGGAATTAATCTCACTTACAGTTGCACTTGTAAAATCATCACTTACTTTTACACTTACTAAACCTTCTGCAGCAAGTCTATCTGCTTTTTTAGCAGCCTTACCTAAACCTTTTTCTCTTAAAAGTTGTACTGCTTTATCAAAATCTCCATTAGTTTCACTCAAAGCATTTTTACAATCCATCATCCCCGCGCCTGTACTTTCGCGGAGTTCTTTTACCATTGCAGCAGTAATTTCAGCCATTATTCTTGCTCCTCACCGAAGTCTTCTTCGCTCATCGCTTCATCTAAAACTTCTTTTTTCTCTTCATCGGTGATTTCTTTTTCTTCATTTGCTAAAGCTTCGCCATCTTGTTCTCTTAAAGCTTTTCCTTCATTAATCGCTTCAGCCATTTCTTGGCAGAAAAGTTGCACTGAACGGATTGCATCATCATTTCCTGGAATAGGATAAGTTACCAAGTCAGGATCGCAGTTTGTATCTAGTGGAGCTACAACAGGAATTCTTAATCTATTTGCTTCTTGAACAGCAATTTTTTCTTTTACTGTGTCAATAACAAAAATCATATCAGGTTGAGTTTTCATATAACGAATTCCACCTAAATAAGCTAATAATTTTTCTTTTTTTCTTGTAAGCATTAAAGCTTCTTTTTTAGTTAAAAGTTTAATACTTCCATCTTCTTCCATTTTTTCAATTACTTCTAATTTTCTAATTGATTGGCGAATGGTACCAAAATTTGTCATCATACCGCCAAGCCATCTATGATTTACATAAGGCATACCGCATTTTTCAGCGTATTCTTTAATCGCTCCACCTGCTTGTTTTTTTGTCCCAACAAAAAGTATAGTTTTTCCTTCAGCAGCAGCGTCACGAACGATATTATAGGTATATCTAAAATATCTTAAAGTTTTTTGTAAATCAATTACATAAATACCTTTTCTCTCGCCAAAAATGAATTTTTTCATCTTTGGATTCCAGCGTCTTGTTTGGTGTCCAAAATGCACACCGCATTCTAATAAATCTCTCATACTAACCATGAGTTTCTCCTTATAAATTTAGCTTTATTCCTCCACATCCCTTAATTTACACAAGCTAAAAAGGATTGATGTGTGTGAAATGAAGCTAAGATTTTATCAAATTTAAGTTTAGTTTTTACTTATATATATAGTCCTTGGTAAGACTTAGATTATTATTGATTTCTTTTGTGATTAAAAATTGAAACAAATCCACGCTTCCAACACGAAAAGCAGAGGCACAAGAACGAAGGTACAAATCCCACATTCTTATAAATTCTTCATCATATTTTTCCCTTACCTTGTCTAATACTTTGTTAAAATTTTCATCCCATAAATCTAAAGTTTTTGCATAGTGCATTCTTAAACTTTCTGCTAAAAGAAGATGAAAATCCCACTCGCTCATAGCACTTACAACCTCTCTTAAAGAAGGTAAATATCCTCCTGGAAAAATATATTTATCTATCCAAGCATTTGTTTTTCCTTCAAACATGGCTAAAATAGAATGTAAAAGCATAGAACCTCCAGGTTTTAACACTTGTTTTACTTTCATGAAATAAAGTCCTAAATTCTCTTTACCTACATGTTCAAACATACCCACAGAAACAACTTTATCAAAATAATTTTCAAATTCTAAATCTTGATAATTTTGAAGTCTTATTTCTATTTTATCTTCAAGACCAAGTTCTTTTACTCTTTCCTTAGCTTTTTTACACTGCTCCTCTGAAATAGTAATTCCAACAACCTTAACTCCATACTTTTGAGCCGCCATAATAGAAAGCCAACCCCAGCCACAACCTATATCTAAAAGCTTTTCTCCTTCTTTTAAATCAAGTTTTTTAAGGGTATGTTCTATTTTGTTAATTTGAGCTTCATAAAGAGTATTATTAGGCTCTTTAAAATAAGCGCAAGAATAGCTCATAGTATCATCAAGCCAAAGCTTATAAAAATCATTACCTATATCATAATGACTTTTGATATTTTTACTTTCTTGCTTTTGAGTTATTTTACTCAATACATCTTTTTTGGTTTTAAAAAATTGCTGATTAGAAAAATAATATAATACCCTAGCCATTTCATCATAATCGCCCTCTATGTCAAGTTTTGCCTGCATATAATGTCTTGCAAAAACCAAACTTGTATCACCAAATAACTCCAAAAAAGGAATTTTTTCTTTAAAAATTAAAGAAAATTTAGCAGGTTTGTTTCCGATAAAAAATTCTTCTTTATCCCAAAAAACAACTCTAAAATCCCCATAATCCCATTTTTTTAAAATAGATTTGATTAAAGTTTTTTCTAACATAAAATACTCCTAAATTCTAAAATAATTATATTTTGAAGTATCTCTCTTTAAATATTAAAAATTAATAAAAATGAAGAAAAAATAAGATTTTTGCCATTATCATTAAATAATGGCAAAAAATGTAATATTAATGTAATTTAGACCAAACAGAACGCTTCCAACCTATAGCAAAAATACTTAAAATTACAAAGAATATCATTACATAAATTCCTGTAGTTTTTCTTTCTTCTTTTTTGCTATCACCCACTTGATCAATATAAGATACAACCTTAGCCTGTGCAGCTTCTGTTAAACCTACTCTTGGCATAGCGGTTCCTGGAAGAAGTTTTTGAGTGTTATTAATAAAATCATGTAAATATTGCTCACCACGAGATCTTATCATCATAGAAAGATCAGGCGGAACAGAACCTAAATAAGTTTTTAAATCATTTTGATTTGATGGAGTAAAAAAGCTATCGTATTTCATATCATGACAACGTCCGCAAGCCTCAATAAAAGTTGCTTTATCTTTAGCAAATTTTATATCTTTTTCCATTAAAGCCGCTTTTTGAGCACTATTTTCCATTTTAGCATATTTTGCCTCAACATCTTTCTTAATAGTAGCATCTTCATTGGTTTCAAATTTAACACTCACATCTTTAAGATAAGCAATTACATTGGCTATATTTGCATTTGTAGCTTCTTCACTTTCTCCTGAAGTATCTTTATTGTAAGCTGTCATAATAAAAGCATCACCAAATTTATGATCTACTTTTAAAGCAAGCGCAGGATGCATAATCAAAGCTGCTAAAAATTTTTCATCAAAAATAGCACCAGCTGCACTAAGATCAGGTGGTATTACTCCCATAGAAGAATCGGTGATATTAGCTGCTATTCCATCTTCTTTTACACCATGACATGCAAAACAGTTATTTTCAAAAAATTCTTTACCTTTTTTTGCATCACCCTTAGCAAAATCGATCTTTGCAACATCTGCCCAAAGTGTTTCAACTTTGCTTAATTCTTCTTTTGCTTTTTCAAGTTCTTTGTTTGCACTCTCTATTCTTTTAGCATCTCCTGAAGCTTGTGCATCTTTTAGAGCTAATTCTTTAGCTTCAACTATACCTTTTGCAAAAGTAGTATCTTCAACAGCAAAATCAAAATTTGCAGGAGCAACATGAGGTTTCATCACTGAATGAGCATAAGGCTCTACCCCCCAATATACAAGCGCAGTAAAAACTACCACAACTAAAAATATTTTTATTTCTCTCATTGTTTAGCTCCTTTTCTCTCCATAATAGTAATAACCGGTAAAACTACAATAAGTAAAAGTAAAAATACTATAGAAGCATAAAATCCTACCCAAGCATTTACACCTGTTGGAGGTAATTTTCCATAAACTGTTAAAACAATTAAATCAATAAGCAATATCCAAAACCAAATGAAAAATAAAGGTCTTTCATGGGCTGGTTTTACAACATCACTTCTATCAAGCCAAGGAAGCAAGAAGAAAATCACTTGAGCAATACCAAATGCAGCCAAACCTATATCAAAAGCTTTAATACCTGCAATATCAAAGAAAAATCCTCTTAAAACTTCATAACTCCATAAGAAATACCACTCAGGATAAATATGAGCTGGTGTTTTAAGCGCATTAGCCGGATCAAAATTAATTGGATCCATTGCAAATTCAAATTTAAAACAGACTAAATAAAAGAAGAAAATCATAAAAAAGCTTATATACATAAAATCTTTTGATAAAAATCCTGGCCAAAAAGGAATCACTTTAGAACCCTTTGTGTCACCTGCCATGTACTTTTCAGCCTCTAAGTCAAAGTCAAGTTCTTCAGAAATTTCATTATTAACATGAGGAATTCTTAAAGAATAGAAGTGAAATGCTATAATAGCAATGATAACTATAGGAAGCAAGCACACATGAAGCATAAAAAATCTTGTTAAAGTTGGATCAGAAACCGCATAATCTCCACGAATCCAAATCACAAGTTCAGGGCCAATAAATGGTATCCCTCCAAAAAGATTAGTGATTACTTGAGCTGCCCAATAACTCATTTGTCCCCAAGGAAGCATATACCCACTAAAAGCTTCAGCAGAAAATACAACAAACAAAAGCATACCGCTAACCCAAATCATCTCACGACCTTTCTTATAAGAACCGTAATAAATTCCTGTTAACATATGTATGTATATAATCAAAAATACAACAGAAGCGGCAACACCATGCATGTGACGCCAAAGCCATCCATAATCCACCTCTTGCATAATAGTCTTATTCACACTATCAAAAGCAAGTGCAGTATCTGGTTTATAATACATTACAAGTAAAAGTCCTGTAACAAAAAGCACTGCAAAAAGAGTGGTTAAAATAACCCCCATTGCCCAAAGAAAGTTAATTTGCTTTGGTATCCAATACTTTACCATTAAAACATCAAGTAGTTTATGTACTGCAAGTCTTTGATCAAGCCAATCTACAAGACCATTAGCTTTTCTAATTTGTGCCATCTTAAGCCTCCGCTATCATTTTTTTATATTCAGGACCCTCTTCGCCTAAAACAAGTTTGGTTCCATCGATCTTAAAAGGAGGAATTTCAAGAGGCTTTGGAGGAGGTCCAAAGACATTTTTTCCACTTGTGTCAAATTCTCCACCATGACAGGCACATTTAAACAATTGCTCGCTTGGTTGGTAAGCAGGTATACAACCCAAATGCGTACAAAGTCCTATAACCACAGTATAAGCTGCGTTATCTACCACAACATCACGTTTTTCATCTTTTGGCATACTCGCATCTTTTTTTAATATAAAAATAGGCTTTTTACGCCATTCTATAGTTCTAAGCTCTCCATCTTGCATTCCTGATAAATCTACTGTAGTAAAACCTGCAGCTTTGACACTTGGAAGTGGATCCCAAGTTTTTTTCATCGCAACAAGCGAGAAAACACCGCCTACAGCAGCTACGCTTCCAAATGCAAAGCCCATAAAGCTTCGTCTACTCTCAGATGTAGCCATAACTTGTCCTTTCGATTTTATTTTTTAACCAAGTTAAAAGTTTATCGAAATTAAAATAAATTTTTTCTTTGTTTAACAAATTTTGATATTTAGACAATAAGAGCAAAAAGAGAAAAAACAAGCACAGGTAAAGTTATCAAAAAGCCAAATTTAGAATATTGCCAAAAAGAAATATTAATGCCTTTTCTAGCCAAAACTCCAAGCCAAAGCAAAGTTGCCAAAGAACCTATTGGCGTAAGTTTTGGGCCTATGTTTACCCCCAAAAGATGCGCATAAATCATCAAGGAATCAAAAGAAAAATTCTCAAAATATTCTTTTAATGCCAAATCGCCGATTAAAACCATAGGCAAATTATTAAACACAGAAGATCCAAAAGCTGAAATCAAAGCCATGCCAAAAATTCCACTCTTATCTTGCATCAAAAAAGCATAGCTTTTAACCAAAATTTCACTCACGCCTATTTTATGTAAAGCAAAAACCACCATATAAAGCCCAAAACTAAAAAGCAAAACTCCATAAGGTGCTTCAAAAAGAATTTTAACACTTTTTTTACCTTGAATTTTTAAAACAATAAGCCAAAAAATTCCCGCCCAAAGCAAAGCAAAAAAACTTATTTTAATATCAAAAATTTCACCTATAAAAAAACTGATCACAAAAAGAAGTAAAAATACTATGCAAAGAAAAAACAATTTCAATGAAATTTGCTCTTTTTTGACTAATTTAAATTCAAGCCTTTTAGGCAAAACTCTCCCATAAAGCATAAAAACCATAACTATAGTAGAAAGCAAAACAAAAAAATTTGGCAAAAACATATTTTTAGCAAATTCTAAAAATTCTATCTTAAAATAATTTGCTGTAATAATATTGGTTAAATTTGAAATAACCAAAGCGTTTGAACTTGCATCACATAAAAAAGAAAGACTAAGCAAAAAAGAACTTAAAATAAAAACATGATTTTTACAATCTTTAAGAGTTGAAAATAAAGCTATAATAATAGGTGTAATGATTAAAATCGCTCCATCGTTAGCAAAAAATGCAGAAAGAAAAAAGACAAAAATCAACAAAAATAACATCAATTTTTTTGTGCTAATATAAATTTTTTCTTGATTTTTCTCTCTAGAAAAATGCAAAATTTTACTCGCAATAAAATCAAAAAATCCCAAAGCTTCCAAGCTAAAAGAAAGAATAATCAACCCAACCAAAGTTAAAGAACTATCCCAAACTAAAGAAAAAACAAAATAAGCGTCTGTAAAATCTACCAATTGAAAAATAAAAACAAAAAAAGCTCCCAAGCTAGAAAATACCCAAATAGGTAAATTCCATGGACGCCAAAAAAGTAAAATTAAAGTAGATAAAAAAATAAAAAAAGCAAGCATTTAAGCTTTTTTCTTTTGCATTTTGATATAAATTTGCAAAATATCCAACGCCGCAGGAGTGATTCCACTGATTTGACTTGCAGCAAAAATAGTTGGAGGTTTATGATGATTAAGCTTTTCTACAACTTCATTACTCAAACCACTTACACTTTTAAAATCAAAATTTTCAGGAATTTTAAGCTCGCTAAGATTTTTCATTTTTTCTACTTGAGCTTTTTGCATACTAATGTAATGATAATACTTTGCCTCATTTAAAATCTCTCTTAAGGAGTAATGATCCATGGTTTTAAACATAGGGTCAAGTTTTTTTAATTTTTCTATATCAAAACTTGCTCTTGCAACAATTTTTTGAAGATTGACTATAGAAGAAATTTTATCTTCTCCTAAACTCTCTAAAAAAGCATTATTTTGGTTATTAGGCGTGAATTCTTTAGAAAGTAAAAATTCAAGTCCTTTTTGAAGATTGTTTGCGATATTTTGTATATAAGTAAAATCTTGCTCGCTTAAAAGCCCTAAATCATAGCCATATTTTCCAAGTCTAAGTATAGCATTTTCTTCCCTTAAAAGCAGTCTAAATTCCGCTCTTGAAGTAAACATTCTATAAGGTTCTTTTGTACCTTTTACTACCAAATCATCGATTAAAACTCCTATATAAGCTTCATCACGCCTTAAAATCAAAGGCTCTTTCATATCTATGCTTAAACTTGCATTGATTCCTGCCATAAAGCCTTGTGCTGCAGCCTCTTCATAACCTGTAGTTCCATTAATCTGTCCTGCACAATAAAGATTTTTAATCTTTTTAAGTTCTAAAGTATGCTTAAGTTCAGTTGGCTCTATATAGTCATATTCTATAGCATAACCAAAACGGGTTATTTTAGCATTTTCAAAACCCTTTACAGAACGTAGCATTTGAGTTTGCACTTCATAGGGCAAAGAAGTAGAAAAACCATTGATATAATACTCCGTTGCATCGATAGTTTGAGGCTCTATAAAAAGATGATGACTTTCTTTGTCGCTAAAACGATTGATCTTATCTTCTATAGAAGGACAATACCTTGGCCCCACGCCTTCAATCTGTCCTGTAAAAAGTGGGGCACGATAAAAATTATTCTTAATAATCTCATGTGTAGTTGTATTAGTGCGTGCGATATAACAAGGAAGTTGAGTAGGATTAAAATTTCTTGAACGAAAACTAAAAGCTTTAGGATTTACATCGCCATCTTGGATTTCAAGTGCGCTAAAATCAATACTTTTTGCATCTACTCTTGGGCAAGTTCCTGTTTTTAAACGCCCCATTTTTAAACCCAAAGTTTGTAGATAATTGCCTAAATTTACTGAAGCAAGCTCCCCTACCCTTCCTGCTTGAAGTTTATTTTCGCCTATATGAATAAGTCCATTTAAAAAAGTCCCTGTTGTAAGTATCACTTTTTTGGCAAAATATGTATTTTCTAAATTTGTTTTTACGCCTTTAACTTCATCATTTTCTACGATTAAAGCATTCGCTTGTTCTTGAGAAATTTCTAAATTTGGAAGTTTTAAAAGTTTATTACGTGCAATGATACGGTACTTATCCATATCAATTTGCGCCCTACTTCCTTGAACGGCTACACCCTTACTTTCATTTAAAATGCGAAATTGTATTCCCGCTTCATCGGTGATTTCACCCATAAGACCACCCATGGCATCAAGTTCTTTTACCAAATGCCCTTTTGCAAGTCCACCTATAGCTGGATTACAACTTGCTGCTCCTATTTGCTCAATCAATGTAGTTAAAAGTAAGGTTTTTTTACCCATTCTAGCAGCAGCAGCACTTGCTTCAACACCCGCATGTCCACCACCTATAACAATGACATCAAACATATTTTGCCTTGAAAAATGTGAATTTTTAAAAGAAAGATTATATAATATTTAGACTTAAAACAAACTCGTTTTAAGCCTAACAAAAATTTATTTAGCTTCTTGGAGAGAGAAAATTAACTCATTATAAGTTTTATCTGCATCTTTGCAGAAATTTTTAAGCATCTCAACACCTTTATTTAAACCTTGTTGCTGTTCTACTCTTAAAAGATCGCTATAAAGGCTTTCTATTGTAGAAATAGCGCTTTTATTTGGCATACGACGAACGGAATAATAGCCTATGATATTATTATTAATATCTATTGATGGAGTTACATTTGCAAAAACCCAGTAGTAATTGTTATCTTTAGTTTTGTTTTTTACGTAAGCAAAAATTTCCTTACCCTCTCTCATATAATCCCATAAATATTTAAAAACAGTTTTTGGCATCTCTTCATGTCTTACTATGTTATGAGGTTTATTTAAAACTTCACCCATGGTATAACCTGCATACTTTAAAAAATCATCATTTGCATAAACTATTTTACCTTTTAAATCTGTTTTAGAAGTAATTAAACTATCTTCTTGTAAAAAAATTTCTCTTGACATTTCCCCACCCTCTTAATTTATATTTTTAATTTTGCTAAGATTTCAGCACTTCTTTGCTCTAGTGATTTAATATCATTTACAATCGCATCATAAGCTTTTTGATCGATATAATCTTGACTTGATTCTTCTATTGCTTTTTTAGCGTTATCTTTTATAAATTCTTTAGCTAAATTTAACTCAGTTTCAGAACTAAGTTCATTAATAACACCTTGAGCTCTCTCATCTTGGCAAAGATTAGAAATTGGATCTACACTTTCAAGATTGAAATTTTGAGCCCCATTTAAATTTAAATATATATTTGATTTATAAAGAATATGATCGATTTTAACCACAGACAAAATCAATCTCTTTGCAAAGGATCCAAAATTAACACCAAGAGCACTACTATTTTCTTCTAGACGTTTAAAAGCTTGAGAAAATTTATTAATTCTTTCTTCAGATTCACTAACAATGTTAAAAACTTGATCGCTGCCACTTTGGATATTTACAAAATCCTGTTGCATAGTCTGAATTGCAATGGAAATTTCACTTGTAGATCTTTGAGTTCTTTCTGCTAACTTTCTAACTTCATCAGCCACAACCGCAAAGCCCCTACCATGTTCTCCTGCACGTGCAGCTTCAATAGCAGCATTTAAAGCTAGAAGATTGGTTTGATCAGCTATATCGCGTATTACTTCAACCACTGAAGTAATATTTTGGGAATTAGCCACAAAAGTTTGCACTGTTTCCTTGCTCGAATTTACAACATCCATTAAAGAACCCATGGCACTTTGCAAAGAATCCACCTCTGAGCCATTTTCTGTAGCTGTATGAGTAATGGCATCAACTGTATCATATACATTTTTCATCATGCTAATATCTTGATTTAATGAGCTAGAAATTTGAGACATATCTTTATTTTGATTTCCAAGGCTTAAATCCATTAAAGTTCTTGATAAAGCATTTTTAAAAGTGGATCTTGCTGTCACTTCTATGTTTGCTAAAGCTTTATTTATAAATTCAATATTATGAGCAAAAATTCCTTTTAAACCTTCAGGCAAAGCCTTACGATAAAATTCGCCTTTTTGGGAACAAGAAATAGAAGTATTAATTTCCCTTAAATAAGCTTCTAGTCCATCAATAGTATTGTTAAGATTATCTGCTATTTCTGCTAATTTTTTGCTTTTTGTTTTTACATAGATCATTCTATTGTCAAAATTTCCTTCTTTTAACTCTCTACAAAGAACCAAAAGTTTATCTATCATTATTTGCTCATCTTTGTGTTGTCTAAGCAAATAAATCATTAAAACAGCGATTAAAATAAAAATTATCACTCCAACATAAATATGAATAAAAATGGCACCTAAAACACCGATAATACTTAGAAAAATAGTTAATAATAATCCATTTTTCACCATAAATTTACCCCTTTATTAAAAATTTTTGAAGTCATAAATTAAAGTAATACTTTAATAATATATTACTTTAAATTTTTAGGCGAAGATTGTACAATAAAAAAGATTAAATATATCTTATTTAGTTATCTTCTTGCAAGTTAAAAACAAGTTCATTATAAGTCATTTTATAAGAACTTACAATATCCATTAAAGCTGAAACTCCAGCATTAATGCCTGATTTTTGCTCTTTTTCAAGTAAAATTTTATAAACTTCTTCAATTATAGGAAGAGATTTTCTATTGGGTGCACGACGAACAGAATAGTAGTTGATGATATCTCCATTGGCATCAAATGAAGCACTTACATTTGCAAACACCCAGTAAAAACTACCATCCTTGGCTTTATTTTTTACAAATGCAAAAATTTCTTCTCCTTTTTGAATATAATCCCAAAGACATTTAAATACAGTACGTGGCATATCTTCATGTCTTACTATATTATGAGATTTATACAAAAGCTCATCGACTTTATAACCTGCATATTGTAAAAAGTCATTATTGGCATAAATGATATTCCCCTTAAGATCTGTTTTAGAAGTAATTAAAGCATTTTCAGACAAAACTATTTCTTTCATAATTAAAACATCCCAATAAAACAAATAAATCAAAAATAGAATTATTACTAATAATAAACAATAAAAAGTATACTAAATTATAAAATTTTCAAAAAATATTTTAAATTTTATAATGTAAATAATGAGAAATTTTGTAACATTTATATAAAAAATTGTCATATCATATAAAAGAAAGTATTTCTAGATTTGTTTTTTTGTTAAAATTTACAATACGCATTGTTAAAATTATATTTCACAAAAGATCAAAAGGAGTGAATAAACTTGGAAACTTTAAGTCAAACTTTAGCTGAAAGAAAACCGCCTTTATATAAACGTATTATAAAAAGTCTTGGATTTTGGGTGATTATAGGCATTATTACAGGTATTATACTTGGCTATACAGATAAAGAATTAGCCATTGCTAGCAAACCAGGAGTTGATTATTTTATAGGTGCTTTAAAGGTTCTTATAGGTCCTATTATTTTTGTTACTTTGGTTTTGGGTATCATTAGTCTTGAAAGTTTAAAAAAAGTAGGTAGTATTGGTGCTAAAGCGGTTATTTACTTTGAAGTTGTAAGTACTTTAGCACTTGCTATAGGTATTTTTATGGCAAATGTTATGCAACCAGGTCATGGAATGAATCTTGATCCAAGTCAACTTGATACAAAAAGCGTTCAAAAATATATTTCTCAAACCACAGAAGTAAGCGCAAGCTCTGAGATCATGCATATTTTAAAAGATGCTATGCCTACTGATATTATCACGCCTTTTACAGAAGGAAAAACCATACAAGTTTTAGTTATTGCTATAATTACTGCTTTGATTATTTCTTTAATGAGAATAGAAGATAAACAGGCAATTCAAAGAGTTTTTGAAGTGGTGCAAAATTTTGTTTTTAAAATTCTACAAATCATTATGTATTTTAGTCCTATTGCCGCCTTTTCAGCAATGGCTGCACTCATAGCTCAATACGGAATTGGCTCTTTGATCAACTTAGCATATTTACTTTTAGTGATGCTGATTTCATGTCTTGTTTTTATATTTGGAATCTTAGGTCTGATTTGTTATTTTGCAAAAGTAAATATCTTCAAATTTATGAGATTTATCTCAAGAGAAGTATTGATCGTTTTTGCAACCAGTTCAAGCGAGTCTGCACTTGCTCCTTTAATGAGAAAACTAGAAAAAGCGGGACTTTCTAAAGCAACAGTCGGACTTGTTTTACCAACGGGATATAGTTTTAATCTTGATTGTACAAATATTTATCTAGCTATGAGCTTAATCTTTCTAGCACAAGCTTTTAATGTAAATTTAAGTTTAACACACGAAATCAGTATTTTAATAGTATTAATGATAGCTTCAAAAGGTGCAGTGGGTGTAACTGGATCAGGTTTTATAGTGCTTGGAAGTACGCTTGCGGCTCTAGGAAATATGGAAATTTCAGAAGCAAATGCAACCTTAGCACAAGTTCTACCAGTAGCTGCTATAGGCGTTCTTTTAGGTGTTGATAAATTTATGTCTGAAATGAGGGCTGTTGGAAATCTTTGTGGAAATTCAGTAGCAGCCTTAATCGTTGCGATCTGGGATAAACAAATTGATCGGGAAAAATTCAACTATGCTATGGATAATCCAGAAAAATTCCATAATGCTGGAATGAACTAATGGGTTCTTTGGAGGAAATCATATCGATTAACCTCCTCTAAAGTATTATCTTTTTTCCTAAATTGTTTTAAAAAACTTTCATTGAAATTAAAACTAAATCCAACTTGAACAACGGTATCATCAACAGTCTCTCTTGCGCTATAATCACGACGCAATAAATTTAAACTAAATACACTATAAGGAGAGTAAGATACTTGATAATTAGTTTTATCATTATCCTTGCTTATATCAAAAGCAAAAGCGGTGTAAGTTGGAATTACAAAACTCATTCCAAGCTGTAAATTTTTTTCTGCTTCATTGGGTATGTAATAATTACTATAAGCCTTTATAAATTTACTATAACCAAACTCTGCACCAAAGCTTTTAGTATCTTTTTGTTCCTTTTGTTTGTCAATAAAACCATTAACTCCAAATAAAAAATCATCTTTTTCATAACGATTGATTAAGCCCCCTGAGTAATTATAATTATCTTGAGCCACAAAAAGTTCTTTTTGAAAAAGCAAAGAATTATTCTCTCCCTCATAAAGAGAACTTAAATTTTTAACCTGCGCGTTTTCGTTTTGAAAATCTAAATTCCCATCTGTTTTATCTATACCATTATTATTTTCTAAAGTTTTTGAAAGCAAGCTATCAAAAGCACTTTTAAAATCCACATTCTCTTCTTGAATTTTTGGAGCTTCTTTGGTATTTTTATAATCAAAGTGCTCCCAAGAATTTTGATTATTATTTTTTGTTAAAGCCTCTGTAAGTTCATCGGCATTGAGTAAAGAAAACAATGCTATTATATAAAAAATACCCCTCATTATTCTTATATTCCTTATTATTTCTTGTTTGAGTATTTATTATAAAAAAATAATATAAATAAAAATTCCACAAAGACTAAAAATTAAAATTAGCAAATTTAAAGTAAATAAGTGTATAATTAAAATAAAAAAGGGTTATTAATGCAAAAAGACAACCTCATAGCTTTTGTTATTTTTATTATTAGCACCATCGCATTTGTTATTTGGGGATTTGGTTATATTTCGCAACATCAACTCATTCTTTTTATTCTTGCTTCTATATTTGGCATTTTTATGGCATTTAATATAGGTGGAAATGATGTAGCCAATTCTTTTGGAACAAGCGTTGGTGCAAAAACAGTAACCATTAAACAAGCTTTAATTATAGCAGCTGTTTTTGAGCTAAGCGGGGCAATCTTCGCAGGCGCAGAAGTTACTAAGACCATACGCAGCGGTATTGTTATTTTTCCAAATTCTTTAGATCCTATGCTTTTTGTTATCATTATGCTTGCTGCACTTTTAAGCTCTGGGGTTTGGATTTTTATTGCAACCAAGAAAGGCTTACCTGTATCAACCACACACAGTATAGTTGGTGGGATTGTAGGTGCTAGCATTATGATGGGGCTTTTAAAATTTGATGGGATCCAAACACTCTCTATGGTTAAATGGAGTGAAATTTTAAGAATAGCTATTTCTTGGGTAGCTTCTCCTCTTTTAGGGGGTATTGTAGCTTATATTATTTATTCATATATTGATAAGAAAATTTTAAAACCATCAGAAAAACTAAATGATGATTTGAAAAATATCAAAAAAGAAAGAAAAAAATTCAAAGAAGAATATTTTTTAAATTTAAAAACAAAATCCCAAGAAGAACAAATCAAAGAACTTTCCGCTATAGCTTTGGATGAAGAAGAACAAGAAAATAATTTCTATAGAAATAAAATGAAGGAATTTAAGGATCAAGAAAAAGATATAGATATTTACTCTATTTTAAAAACTCATATGCCAATCATTGCTTGTATTGCTGCTGCTATCATTTCGGCAATGTTTTTATTTAAAGGTTTAAATAATGTTAGCACTTTGGATATTTTACAAAACTTTTGGATTATCGGAATTATAGGAACTATAAGTTATGTTGTAACATTTGCTATAGTCAAAATCGTTAAAAAAACAGAACTTAATAAAACTACTGATAGAATTTTCTCATGGTTTCAAATATTTACAGCTTCTAGTTTTGCATTTTCACACGGAGCCAATGATATAGCCAATGCTATAGGTCCTTTTGCAGCGATTTTAGATGTCTTAAAAAACGGCACAATTAACGCGACTTCTCCTGTACCTTTTGCTGCTTTAGCTATGTTTGGAGTTGCTCTAGTTGTAGGACTTTGGTTTTTAGGTAAAGAAGTGATTACCACAGTGGGTTCAAAACTTGCAACCATACGCCCTACTACTGGATTTTCTGCAGAACTTGGTGCAAGCATAGTTATACTCTTAGCTACACAATTTGGAATTCCTGTTAGCTCCACCCATATACTCATAGGTGCTATCTTGGGTATAGGAGTGTATAATAAAAATGCAAATTGGATTATGATGAAGCCTATAGGATTGGCTTGGATTATCACTTTACCAGCCGCTGGTATTATGGCAGCACTTGTATTTTTAGGATTTAAACTATCTTTAGGAATTTAAGTAAAGCTTATTTTTCTAAAATATTTTTTCCTTTAATTATATGCATTTTAATCTTTCCAAAAAGTTTATCCTCAGAATAAAGAGAACTTTTTGGAGCAAAAATTTCTTCATTCTCATCAAAAAGAACTAGATTAGCTTCTTTTCCGACTTCTATAACTCCACTATTCAAACCTAAAAATTTACTAGGATTTTTACTTGTAAATCGACAAAGCTCTTGCCAATTTAAAAATCCTTCTTTGATTAAAAAAGTATAACAAAGACTTATAAATTCGCATACGCTATGAATTCCAAAAGCCGCTTCATCAAAAGCTAAATCTTTTAAAGAAATTGATTTTGCACTATGTAGGGAAGTTAAAAAGCTAATCTTTCCTTCTTTTAAAGCCTCTCTTAAAGCCAAAACATCTTCTTTGCTTCTTAAAGGTGGCATAAGTTTCGCAGCAGTATTAAAATCTTCACAAGCACTATCATCTTTGATAAGATGATGAATGCTTACAAGTTTTAAATCCTTTTCATCTAATAATACTAAAGAATCTTTCAAACTTAAAAGATCAAAAATAACTTTATTTTTATAAAATTTAGCCAATTCTTTCATTTTAGCTATCTGGCTAGTTTCAGCGATTTTACTCATGCCTATAAGCCCTAGCTCAAAACTCATTTCACAATCATTCATCACTCCATTATCATCAAAATCCTTATCATAACAACGCACAAAAATTGGAGAGTCTTTCATAAAAGCATATTGTGAACTTACTTTTAAAGTATTTGCATCTAAAGAGCTGTCAAGTTCTAGAGCACAAGCACCTTTATTTAAAAGAGTGGCTAAATTTTTAAGCTTGCCGTTTGTATCCTTAACCCGCACACTTGAAAAAATTTGCATCTTTCTTTGAGCTAAATTTTGTAAAAATAAAGCAAAACTTTCTTCATCAAAATCCATGCAATCACGCAAAACTATACTAGAAATTCCTCCTTTTAGACACTCATTTTCCAAAAGCTCTAAATTAGCTAAAGAAAATTTATCGTTTTTTAAACTCACACACAAATCCACAAAAGATGGAAGTAAAGTCATACCTTTAGCATCTAAAATTTCTTCGCCTTTTAAATTAGAACCAATATTGGTAATTTTTCCTTCTTTAATCTCTATATCTTGTAAAGAATTTCCATAAATTTTTGCATTTTTAATTATCATGATTTTTCCTTAATCATTTTGCTTTAATAAATTCTGCGTTGCTTCTTGCACGCTTTTACCCTTAAAAATTGCCACTACTTCATTTACAATAGGTGTATAAATTCCTTTCATTTTTGCTAATTTTTCTATGGCATAAGCAGTTTTTACACCTTCTGCTACTTCATTAAGTTCGGCTAAAATACTATCTAACTTTTGATTTTGCGCCAGTTTTAAACCCACTCTATAATTTCTTGATAAAACACTCGTTGCAGTTAAAAACAAATCCCCTGCTCCACTTAACCCTAAAAAAGTTTCTTCTTTAGCGCCAAAAAATTTACCAAAACGGTGCATTTCTATAAGTCCTCTTGAAATCAATGCTGCTCTTGCATTATTGCCAAGTTTTAACCCATCACTAATCCCACTTGCAATCGCCAAAACATTCTTATAAGCACCACAAATTTCAGCACCACGCACATCATTATCAATATAAGTTTTAATAAAATCAGGGAAAAAACTTGCAAATTTTTTACAAAGCCCTTGATTTATCCCGCTAATCATCAAAGCAGTAGGAAGTTTTTGCATTACTTCAGCAGCAAAAGAAGGACCACTTAAAACACAAAAATTTTCTTTTGGTACAAAATCTAAAAAAATTTCATCTAAAAATTGACAACTTTGATCTTCTATGCCTTTTGAAGCAATTAAAATTTTTTGTCCCTTGTTGATAAAATTTTCTTTAAGCCAAGCACGCATTCCTTGAGAACTTAAAGCAAAAATAAGATATTCACATTCTAAAGCTTCTTTTATACTAACAAAATCTTCTAAATCACGCTGATGCAAAGAACTGATAAAGCAATTGTGATTTTCTTTTAAGGCTAGATGTAAAGCACTGCCCCATTTTCCCGCACCAATAACCGCTATACGCATCAACCAAGCTTTGCTTTTAAAATTTCATTTACTTTTGCAGGATTAAAAGCTCCTTTGCCTTCTTTCATTACTTGACCCACAAAAAATCCAAAAAGCTTCTCTTTACCACTTTTATACTCTGCAACCTTATCAGCATTTGCATTTAAAATTTGTTCAATCACCGCTTCTATGGCTGAGTCATCACTTACTTGCTTAAGTCCTAGCTTTTCTATAGCTTCATCAATTTCCATGCTAGTATTTTCAAACACAAAAGCTAAGACATCTTTAGCCGCTTTTGCACTGATAGTGCCATCTTCTATGCGTTTAATTAAAACTCCAAGCTTTTGAGCATCTACGGGAGAATTTTCTATAGTCAATTCTCCTTTTAAAAGTCCCATAAGTTCAGTATTTAACCAATTTACACAAAGCTTAGGATTTAAATTTTGAGAAATAAGACTTTCAAAAAAACGACTCATTTCTAAAGAACTGATTAAAACCTCAGCATCACTTTCTTTTATACCAAGCTCGTCTATAAAGCGTGCTTTCTTCTCATCAGGAAGTTCAGGGATTTTAATATCCAAAAACTCATCTTTTAATAAAATAGGCAATAAATCAGGATCTGGAAAATAGCGATATTCTGCCGCTTCTTCTTTACCACGCATACTTCTTGTAACTAAATTTGTTGTATCAAAAAGTCTGGTTTCTTGAACTACTTCTTGTTCGTAAGTTCCATCTTCCCAAGCCTCACTTTGTCTTTTTACCTCATATTCTATAGCTTTTTGGATAAAACGAAAAGAATTAAGATTTTTAATCTCTACCCTAGTATAAAGTTTTGTATCACCCTTAGGTCTTATACTAACATTTGCATCGCATCTAAAACTTCCTTCTTGCATATTTGCATCTGAAATGTCTAAAAAGCGTATGATAGAATGAAGCTTTTTAAGATAAGCTACTGCCTCATCGCTACTTCTAAGCTCAGGTTCGCTGACAATCTCAAGCAAAGGAGTTCCTGCACGATTTAAGTCCACTTTAGAAAAATTATTTTCGTGGATATTTTTACCTGCATCTTCTTCTAAGTGTGCTCTTGTAATACCTATGCGTTTATTTTCACCCTTTACATTGATAAAAAGCTCACCCTTTTCTACTATAGGGATATCAAATTGTGAAATTTGATAAGCCTTAGGTAAATCTGGATAAAAATAATTCTTACGATTAAAAACACTTTTTTTATTAATTGTTGCATTGACAGCTTTTCCAAAAGCTATAGCTTTTTTTACAACCTCTTCATTTAAAACAGGCAAAGCTCCTGGTAAGGCCAAACAAGTGGGACAAACATTGGTATTTGGAGCTTCTCCAAAAGAAGTTGCACATGAACAAAAGATTTTTGTTTTAGTATTTAATTGAGTATGAACTTCAAGACCTATAACTACTTCAAACATAAAATTTCCTTGAATTTTTAAATGCTTTATTTTATCTTTTTTTCTTTTAGAAAAGGCTTTAAATATTAGACTTTGATTTGTATTTGTTTAATTTTAAAATTATGAAATTATAAAACAACTATTTTTTCTGATTTTTAAGTTCATAGTTTTCTATAAACAACATAAAAACCAAAAATAAAAGCAGGCTAAAAATAAACCCCAAAACAAGATAAAAATAAGATATAAATTTAAAAAGGAGAAAAAAGGTGCACAAAAGCATTAAAGCTAAAGATGCACCTTTAAAAAATTCTAAAATATAGATCAATGACCTTCCTCAACAACAGTTGCACCCGCTAAATATACATAAGTTAAAATCATAAAAATAAAAGCTTGTAAAAATGCCATAAAAGTTAAAAGCACATAAGCAGGAAGTGGAGCTATATAAGGAACTAAAGCTAAAATTACCATCAAAAATAAATCGTCACCTTTAATATTTCCAAACAAACGGAAGGATAAAGAAACCACACGAGAAAGATGAGAGACTACCTCTATAGGAAACATCAAAGGAGCTAAAAGTTTAATAGGTCCCATGAAATGAGCAAAATACTTTACAAAACCTTGTGCCCTAATACCCTCAAAATGATAATATACAAAAACTATAATAGCCAAGGATAAAGTCAAATTTAAACTTGCAGTTGGAGAGTGAAAACCAGGTATTATGCCTATGATATTACTAAAAAACACTATAATCCCCAAAGTTGCAACCAAAGGAAGATATTTTCTTGCACCTTTTTCACTTCCCATGGTATCTCTACCCATAGATAAAACTCCCTCTAAAAAAGCCTCGCCTAAATTTTGCATACCGCGTGGAACAAGTTGCATAGAACGAGTAGCCATCATAGCCACTATAACAGCAATTAAAGCTACCAAACCTATGTGAAAAAAATAAGAAAAAGTATGACTTGCATCAAGCAAAGAGCTAAATAAAAATAAATCTTTCATGGTTTCCTCAAAAATTTTATTCTAAACTCGGAATTTTAGCAAAATCTTACTTATATTTTAATGAAAATTTACATCCATTCTAAAACTTGTGAAAGTTCTTTAGCAACAAAACACTTAAGCCCTATATCTTCCAAAGGCTTAGAAGGAACAATGGCATTTTTAAATTTTTGCATTTTAGCTTCTTTTAAACGAATATCAAGACTATAAACCTCCCTAATTTCTCCATTTAAACTAAGCTCCCCTATAAAAATACTATCTTTGCTCAAAGGGCGATTTTTAAAACTTGAAATAATAGCTGCAACCACAGCCAAATCCGCAGCAGTTTCACTTACTTTTACTCCGCCGCTAATATTTACAAATACATCATAATGCCCTAAAGGAATTTCAAGTTTTCTTTCAAGCAAAGCCAAAAGCATATCTAAGCGATTTTTTTCATATCCTGTAGCGCTGCGTTTTGGATAAGAACTTTCACACACTAAAGCTTGAACTTCTAAAACCAAGGCACGAGATCCTTCCATCACAACACCTAAAGCACTTCCTGAAATAGCCTTTCCACGAGTAAAAAAACGATTTGCTAAATCTTTTGCGCTAATCAAACCCTTAGCAGTCATCTCAAAAATACCTACTTCATTCGTTCCACCAAAACGATTTTTAAAGCCTCTTAAAAGTCTGATTTCTTTAGTGGCATCTCCTTCAAAATAAAGCACCACATCTACCATATGCTCAAGAACCCTAGGCCCTGCTATAGCACCTTCTTTAGTAATATGCCCTATGATAAAAGTACTGATATTATAAGCCTTGCTAACACGCATAAGTTCAAAAGTAATCTCACGCACCTGAGTGATGCTTCCTGCTGCTGAAGTGACTTTATTTGAATATAGAGTTTGTATAGAATCAATGATAAGAATACTATAATCCTTTTTATGTAATTCCTCTAAAATATTTTCAAGGCAAAGTTCAGTAAGTAAAAATAAATTCGGAGTATTAGCCTCAAGGCGATCAGCTCTTAATTTAATCTGAGCTTTACTTTCTTCGCCACTGACATAAAGCACTTTTTTACCCTGTTTGGCTAAATTTGAAGCAATTTTTAACAAAAGCGTAGATTTTCCCACACCTGGACTTCCGCCTATAAGCACTAAAGAACCTTCAACAAGCCCTCCGCCTAAAACCAAATCAAGCTCATTATCATCTGTGCTGTATCTTGTAAAATGTTCTAATTCCACATCTTCAATACAAACAGCTTCACTTGTTTTCATACTAACTTGTGTAAGCTCTTTTAAAACTTTAATTTGCTTCGCTTTTAATTCTATAAAACTATCCCAAGCTCCACAATCAGGACATTTTCCAAGCCATTTGCTTTGTTGATTTCCACAAGCTTGGCATTCAAAAAGTGCTTTATTCTTTGCCATTATTCAAAAATAGGATCTAATAAAGTATCTAAATAAGCACTTGCATTAAATTCTTGTAAATCCGTCATTTGCTCACCTACGCCTACATAAAAAATAGGAAGTTCAAGCTCTCTTGCTATGCTAAAAAGCGCACCCCCTTTAGCAGTCCCATCAAGCTTTGTGATAATCACGCCATCAAGTTTTACAAGCTCATTAAAAGCTTTAGCTTGTAAAATTCCAGCATTTCCCTGTGTTCCATCTAAAACTAAAATTTTTCTATGGGGTGCACCTTCTAAAGCCTTGTTTGAAATTCTTACAATTTTTTCAAGCTCATGAGCTAAATTTTTTTGATTTTGCAAACGCCCTGCTGTATCGATAATAACCCTATCAAAATCCTTTGCTTTTGCTTTAGAAATGGTATCAAAAGCAACCGCTGAAGGATCATGCCCTTGCGCAGTTAAAACTATATCTACATCCACTTTTTGCGCCCAAAGTTTTAATTGCTCAATCGCACCTGCTCTAAAAGTATCACACGCTCCTAAAATCACTTTTTGATTTTGGTTTTTATATAAATAAGCAAGTTTGGCAATACTTGTTGTTTTTCCTGCTCCATTTACTCCTAAAATAAGCTCTACAAAAGGTTTTTCTTGATTGATTTCTTTTTTTTCATAAAGAAAATAAGAACCCATAACACGCTTTAAATCTTCTTTTTTTACTTCATTTTGAGGTGGTAAATAATAAACTATCTCTTCAACTATTTCATAACTTACATCTGCTTCAAGCAAAATTTCTTCAAGCAAATCTTTGGTTATCTTTTTATTCTCTCCTTTAACTCCAATAATATTTTCAAGAGTTTTTGTAAGTCCTTTTTTAAAAAAATTAAACATTAAAGTATAGCCTTTTGTATATCGATTTCTAGCATTTCTTCAGGAATAAGCCCTAAATACTGATTAATCAATTTAGAATGCTTGTTGTAAAGAAACATGGTAGGAATTCCATTTACCCCACCTAAAACTTTAGCTAAAAGATAGTTATTTTCACCATTAGAGACTTTATAAGATATTTTATGTTGTTCTATAAATTTTTGAATCTCCTCATTAGACTTATCCTCTAATAAAACTCCAACTATATTAAAATCATTGTTATACTTTTCTTGCAGTTTGTTAAGATGAGGAATTTCGGCAATACAAGGAGTACACCAAGTAGTAAAAAATACAAACAAAGTTGCCTTATCTTCATCGTTGAAATTTAAAACGGCATTTTCTTTTTTTACTGAAATTGATCCTCCATCAATCAAATTAAGTTTAAAATTCATATCATCACTTTGATTTATACTTGCCTCGGTGCTTAAATTTACATCATTTTGCTGTTTTTCTTTATCATTGCTACAAGCAACAAATAAACAAGATATTACCACTAGTAAAAGTATTTTTTTAATCTTCATTATTTATCAATCCTTTATTCTTCTTTATAAAAATGCTAAAATTATAACATATATAAGATAATATTTTTTTAAAGGCATATTAATGGAAAAAACAGATTTTAGGGCATTGCAAAAAATACGCCTTTTCAAACATTCAAAACTAAATTTCAAACAAGATTATAAAATATTTAAAGAATGTCTTAAAATAATAAAACTATTTAAAGCTAAAAATATTTTAATTTTTATTCCCTTGCATTATGAACCAAACTTAATAAAATTTCGCCATATTCTTAATAAAAATTACAAACTTTTTGTTCCATTTATGCAAGATAAAAGTTTAAAAATTGTAAAATTAAGATTGCCTTTTATTAAAAAAAGGTTTGGGGTTTTAGAGCCTATAGATTCTTTTTTTAAAGCAAAAATTGATTTAGCTATTGTGCCTGTAATTGGCGTCGATAAAAATTTAAAAAGAATAGGACATGGGCAAGGTTTTTATGATAGATTTTTTGAAAATTTAAATTACAAACCTCATATAATATTTGTCCAAAGTATAGATGCTTTAAGTCAAAATAATCTAACACAAAAGCATGATATTTCAGGAAAATTATACATAAACCCTTATAAAAAATATTACAAGAAAGAAAGAAAAAATGATAGAATCACTTATCGCATTTATAGCCGCTATAGTCGGACTCGGTATAGGATATTTAGTTGCAAAAAAAATCAATGATGCCAAATATGAAATTTTCGTAGAGCAAGCTAAAGCTAAAGCCAAAGCTATAGAATACGAAGCAGAGCTTATTTTAAAAGATGCAAAAAATTCAATTCTTAATGCAGAATTAGAAGTTAAAAAAAAATATGAAGAAAAAACTCACAAAATTCAAAAAGATTTTAATCAAAAATTTGATGATCTTTCTAAAAAAGAACAAAAACTTCAGCAAGAAGAAGAAAAACTAAAAGAAGATAAAGAATACCTTTGTAAGTCACAAAAACACATTCAAGACTTACAATCTGATGTTGATAAATTAAAAAATAAATATCAAGAAAAACTTGACGATGTTTTAAAAATTTTAGAACATTCTACAGGACTTACACAAAATGAAGCTAAAGCAATCATTCTTAAAAAAGTAGAAGAAAATTCTCGCGAGCAAATTGCACATATAGTAAGAAAATATGAAGAAGAAGCAAAAAATGAAGCCAAAAGAAAAGCTAATTTCATCATTGCTCAAGCTACCTCTCGTTTTGCAGGTGAATTTGCGGCTGAAAGACTTATCAATGTTATTAACATTAAAAACGATGAACTTAAAGGACGTATCATTGGTAAAGAAGGACGCAATGTTAAAACCTTGGAAATGGTTTTAGGTGTTGATATTATCATCGATGATACACCAGGTGCTATTATAGTAAGTTGTTTTAATCTTTATCGCCGTGCTATTGCTACAAAAGTTATAGAACTTTTAGTTGAAGATGGCAGAATTCAACCCGCGCGCATAGAAGAAATTCACGAAAAAGTGTGTAAAGAATTTGATAGTGCCATTCTAGAAGAAGGCGAAACCATAGTTATGGATCTAGGTTTAAATAAAATACACCCTGAAATTGTAAAACTCATAGGAAAACTCAAATACCGAGCAAGCTATGGACAAAACGCTTTAGCACATTCTTTGGAAGTGGCTCACCTTGCAGGAATCATTGCTGCTGAGTGTGGTGGAGATGAGAATTTAGCACGTCGTGCGGGAATTTTACATGATATAGGAAAAGCATTAACCCATGATTTTGAAGGATCTCATGTGGATTTAGGTGCAGAACTTTGCAAACGCTACAAAGAGCATCCTGTAGTAATCAATGCTATTTACGCACATCATGGACACGAAGAAGCTACAAGCATAGAATCAGCAGCTGTTTGTGCAGCAGATACTTTAAGTGCTGCACGACCTGGAGCTAGAAGAGAAGTGTTAGAAGCTTTCTTAAAAAGAGTCAGTGAGCTAGAAGATATCGCTAAAAGTAAAGAAGGAATTAAAAATGCCTATGCAATCAATGCCGGAAGAGAGATTCGCGTCATAGCCAATGCTCAGCTTGTTAATGATGATGAAAGTGTACTTTTAGCTAAGGAAATAGCAGCTGAAATTCAAGAAAAAATGCAATATCCTGGTGAAATTAAAGTCAATGTTATACGTGAACTTAGAGCTGTAGAATACGCTAAATAAGGTTTATTATGCAAGATATGATTGATACTTTAATAAAATATGGTTATATTGTTTTATTCTTTTACTCTTTAGGAGGTGGAATGGTTGGAATTTTAGCTGCAGGAGTTTTAAGTTCTCAAGGAAAAATGGATCTTAGTTTTTGCATTGCTCTTGCTTTTATTGCTAATACCATAGGTTCAACTTTGCTTTTTATACTTGGAAAATATTATAAAAAAGATATTATGCCTTATTTTAAAAAACACCGACGCAAGCTAGCCCTTGCTATGATGAAAACAAAACAACACGGAATTATTTTATTTGTAACTCAAAAATTTATTTATGGTTTAAAAACTTTCATTCCTATAGCTGCAGGTATGGCAAAATATAATTTTATTAAATTTTTTATTATCAATACTCTAGCTAGTTTGTCATGGGCTATTGTTCTAGGTTTTACTGCTTATACTTTTGGGTATATTATTGAAGCAATTTTTGATAAACTGAGTTTATATCCTTATGCTGCTCCTTTATTTTTATTATTTTTAGCTGGAATAATTTGGTTTTATTTAAGTAAATTTTCCAAAAAATAATGTCTCTATGGAATTCTTTTTTTTACTCTTTTAAAGAATTTCATTATTTATTTTTATCTGTTGTTATTATTTTTATTTTTAATATCCTTTTAGAATATAATAATTTTTTAAACTTTAAAAACCAAAAACATTACTTTATAAGTAACGCTCTATTAACGCACCAATATATAAAATATAATAAAAAAAATAAAAAATACTGGGTTTTAAAGCTACAAACTGAAAACTTCACTTTTTATACTACAAGTTTTAAGGATTTAAATTTAAGCAAGAATCAACTTTTAAGCCTTAGAATTATCACCCATAATATTAACTTTAAAGACTATCTGAGCAAAAGTTTTTATGCACCTTCTTATGATTTTAAAAAATTAAAAGAAAAAGAATACAATCCCATTATATCTTACTTCTTAAATCAACATACAAATGAAAAAATTAAAGAATTTTATGGTGCTTTATTTTTTGCACTGCCCATATCTTTAGAGCTTAGAAACGATGTAAATTACTACGGCATAGCACACCTTATAGCAATTAGCGGTTATCACATAGGCTTACTTTTTAGCTTAGTTTTCTTTATTTTAGCTCCAATTTATAGTTTTTTCCAAAAAAGATATTTTCCTTATAGAAATTTACGTTTAGATTTAAGTATTTTAATTTTTACACTACTTTTAGCTTATGCTTGTTTAATAGGGTTTGTCCCTTCTTTTGTGCGCTCCTTGATTATGGCTTTTTGGGTTTTTTATCTATTGTGTAAAAATATAAAAATTATTAATTTCTTTACACTTTTTTGTAGTATTTTATTGTGCATTTCTCTTTACCCTAGACTTTTATTTAGTATTGGATTTTTATTTTCTATTTTAGGTGTTTTTTATATTTTTTTATATATGCATCATTTTGCAAATAAATTTAATAATCTTATAAATATTATTTTGCTTAATATTTGGACTTTTTTTGCTATGGTTTTACCTGTGCTTTATTTTTTTCCACTTATAAGCTACCAACAAATTTTAGGTATTATTTTGAGTGGAATTTTTGTAATATTTTATCCTTTAGTATTATTTTTGCATCTTATAAACTATGGAGATTTGCTCAATTTTATCTTGGATGAATTTTTTAAATTTAAAATTTATGGAACTAATATCCATATCCCGTTTTGGATTTTTATAAGTTATCTTATTGCTTCTTTAATCTCTGTGCGATTTAAATATCTAGCTTTTCTTTGTATTTTTGCGAATTTTATTCCCTTCATTATGATTGTGATTTAGAAAATAATAGAGTTTAAGCCCAAAAAGATAAATAATCCAAGAAATATAAATCCAAATAAAAAAGAATAAAATAGTAGAAAAAGATCCATAAACACTAGCGTATGTTTTATTATATACCACATAATATACAAATAAATTTTTTCCTATATACCAAATAGCACCCACTCCAAAAGATACTAAAGCTAAACTTTTAAGAGTTCCCTTATGAACAGAACTTGAATAAGATATAAAAAATAAACCCCAAATAATTACAAAGGGTAAAATTTCAAAAAAATTAAACCCTATTTTATAATCATCTAAAGTTTGTTGGATAAAACCTGAAATATAAAAACTAAGCCCAAGCCCTAAAGGAACAAGAGTCAAAAGAGTCCAATAAGAACTAATGCTTTGCCAAAGTCCTTTAGGTTCATTTTTAGTAATGCGATTGATTACAAAATCATAGCCTGAAAAAAAAGCTAAAGAAGTAAATGCCATAGCAATAAGACCTACAATACCCAAATTTACACTATTTTTTAAAAAAGTATCGATGTAAGTAGCAACAATATCTTGTTGCGTTGGTATTAAAAAAGCAAAAATTACTTGCTTTGCTTTTTCATAATAAGCTTTAAAACTGGAAATTTGCGTAAAAACAGAAAAACATACAAATAAAATAGGTATTAAAGATAATACAGTATAAAAACTAAGCGCTGCTGCATAATTTAAAATTTCCTTATCACGCAAATTTAGCAAAATAGTAAAAAAATTTTTCACCTTCTAAAGTCCCATTTTAAAAGGATTTAATATATTATTTGGATCAAAAGCTTTTTTAATATTTCTCATTAAATTCATTTCGGCTTCAGAAAAAGCTAAATTCATAAAAGGTGCTTTAGAGAGTCCGATACCATGCTCTCCGCTTAAAGTTCCTCCAAGTTTCACTGTTAATTTAAAAATCTCTTCTACAGCTTCGTAGCCTTTTTTCACCTGCTCTTTATCATTTTTATCAGGAATCATAACATTAGTATGCACATTTCCATCCCCTGTATGTCCAAAACAAGGAATTTTAAAACCATATCTTTTAGAAATCTCATCTATACCTTCAAGCAAAGCAGGTAGTTTAGAACGCGGAACTGTAATATCTTCATTAAGTTTTAAAGCCCCATACATGGCAATACTTTGAGAACAATTCCTTCTAGCAAACCAAATATCTGCGGCTTCTTGTTCATCTTTTGCTATTTTAAATTCACTAGCTCCAGCTTCTAAAAAATAATATTCTAAATTTCTTAAATCCTCATCAATAGCTTCTTTAACATTACCATCCACATCAGCAATCAAAATAGCACCCGCTTCTATAGGCAAACCTTTATTAAATTTACTCTCAACCGCTCTAATGCTAAGATTGTCTAAAAATTCCATAGATACAGGACTTACACCGCTAGCAAGACTTTTATAAACCGCATTCATAGCACTTTTTACACTTGGAAAAATAGCAAAAGCAGTTTTTTTGAATTTAGGTAAAGGTATTAATTTTAAAGTAAGCTCACTTAAAACTGCTAAAGAACCTTCACTAGCGATTAAAATTCCTGCCAAATTATAACCTGCCACATCTTTAATAGTGCGTTTTCCTGCACGAATGATTTCTCCGCTAGGCAAAACAGCCCTTAAAGCCATCACATAATCTTTTGTAATGCCATATTTTGCAGCTCTCATTCCCCCAGCATTTTCGCTTACATTACCCCCTAAGCTAGAATATTCCATGCTAGCAGGATCAGGTGGGTAAAAAAGTCCGTATTTAGCCACTTCTTTTTGTAAATGTATATTAATAACCCCAGGTTGCACAACAGCCACTAAATTTTCAAGATCAATTTCTAAAATTTTATTCATATGCTTTTCAAAAGCAAGCACCACACCGCCATTAACAGCTAAAGCTCCTCCTGTAAAACCAGATCCTGAGCCTCGTGGTATGACTATGATATTATTTTCATTGCAAAATTTTAAAATTTGAGCAATATCTTCTTCATTTCTTGGAAAAAGAACCCCATCGGGTAAATAATGCTTTTTTGTCGCATCATAGCTATAAGCTCTTTTGTGAATTTCATCAAAATAAGCGTTTTCTTCTCCTAAAAATCGTTTAAAATATTGTTCAAATTCTTTTTTCATGTTTATTGCACCTTAGGAAGATTAATCAAAGCATCATAATACCTATAATAATTTCCTATTTCTTGAGAGTTAAAATCAAAAAAATTACTTTTATATCCACCCATACGAGAATAAAAAGGGACCTGAACGCTAGTTGGCTTGCTTATAGGCACTTCATAAAGCTTATTAAAATCTTGACAATCCACAACTTCTGCTTGGTTTTCCAAAGCCACAACCAAAATGCCAACCGCATTATCATCACAAAATTGCCTAAAATCTGAACGCTTAGGAGAAAGAGTGGCTGTTCTAATTAATTGTGCTCCAAAAATGTCAATATGGGTAAAATATATCTGCGGAAATTCTCTAACAAGTTCATTATAAGTTTGTTCATCAGGAGCAATTACCAATCCTCTATCATAAAGAAAATTTAAAACAACCTCATCACCTACTTTAGGTAAAACATTTGGTAAAGGCAAAGCATCTTGCTTAAGAGCTGAAAAAACACTAAATTCTAATTTTGCCAAACCATTTTTTTTATCTATAACACTTGCTCTAGCGATGATACTTTGCGAATTGCTAAAATGTTGCACTACTACACCGCTTGAATAAAGTTTTATATCATCACTATCTTTAATATAACCATAAATATCATCAACTTTTACAAGTTTACTTTTTATAGGTTTTAAATCAAATCCAACCGCAAAGAGGCTAAGGTTTAAAGCTAAAAAACACACTATAGTTTTAAACAAATTTACTCCTTAAATAAAAATTTATAGAATTATAATCCTTTTTTGTTAAGCAATTGTAAGAAAAATAAAGTAAAATATAGCTTTCAAATTTCAAAATTCTTTTAGCAATTAAGGTTATCTCATGAAAAAATTATTACTTTTATTTATTTTTGTTATTCAAAGTTTTGCAGCTTTAAGTGTTGAAGAGCTAACTTGGGATAATGGAGATACCTTACTTAAATTCTTACAAAGAAATTCCATACCTATGTCGCTTTATTATGGACTTGATAGAGAAGATCAAGAGCTTGCTTCTGATATAGCCTACAAAATAAAATATCAAGTTTTAAAAGATGAAAACAACAACATAGAACAAGTTTTAATTCCAATTAGTGATGATTTACAAATTCATATCTATAAAGATAAAGGTGGACAATACACTCTTGCTTTTACTCCTGTATCTTATCAAAAAGAAGATAGAATTTTACATTTAACCATTAAAAGCTCTGCTTATCAAGATGTCTATGAAGAAAGTGGTAGCAGCACTTTAGCTCGTGCTATGGTTCGTGCTTTTCGAGGAAGTATAAATTTTCGCAATATCCAAAAAGGTGATGAAGTAACCCTATATTATGAACAAAAAAGACGCATGGGTAAACTTTGGGGTGATATAAATATAAAAATGGCAATGGTAGAAATCAATAAAAGCGCAAGAGAAGTCTTTTCTTATAATGATATATTCTATGATCGTGATGGCAAAGAATTGGAATCTTTTTTGCTTACAAAACCTGTGAATTACACTAGAATTTCTTCTCCTTTTACAACAGCAAGATATCATCCTATATTAAAACGCTATCGCGCCCATCTTGGTATAGACTATGCTGCACCTACCGGAACCCCCGTGAAAAGTGCTGGCAAAGGAGTAGTAACCTTTATAGGCACAAAAGGTGGTTATGGAAATGTAATTCAAATCAAGCATGACTCAGGTTATATGACTTTATATGCTCATCTTAGTCGTTTTGCAAAAATTAAAAACGGACAAAAGGTAAATCAAGGACAAGTAATTGCATATGTTGGTTCAACTGGTATGAGCACAGGTCCTCATTTGCATTTTGGAGTATATTTAAATAATAAAGCTATAAATCCTGCATCTGTTGTAAAAATCGCCAAATCAGAACTTAGTGGAAAAGCGAAAGAGAATTTTAAACATATCATAGCTGGATACGAGCAGGTTGTTAAAGAAGCCCTAGCTTCAAATCAACCCAATCCTCCAAAAGAAGAAGATTTTGAAAACTATATAGAATTTTAATTACTCAACAACGCTTTATCTTTTGCATTGATTAAAGAATTTAGAAGAGTTGCAAGCTCTTCTTTTTCTTTTTCATTAATTTCACAAAAATCCGCATCAATCAATTGTTTCACCAAAGCTTCATTTAGCAAATCCCCATCGCCAAATTCTCTAGCTTTTTGAATGATTTTTAACACTCTTAAATCTTTTCTTTCGTACATTTTAATCCTTTAAATAAACCACACTCACAAAACGCTTAGTCGTTTTATCTCGACGATAAGAAAAAAAACTCTCATCATCAAAGCTACAAATTCCACAATCTTTAATATTTTCAATGCCTAAATTTTGCGCTTGAAATTTTACTAAAGCTTTTAAATCAAGTTTATCGTCTTGAACAAATTCTTTAAATTCTTTTTTAGCAAATTCTAAAATTTCTCCATCTATTTCATAATTTTTAGCACAAATTCCAGGCAGGATAAAAAGATGAAATTTATTTTTATCTAAATGTGAATTTTGCATAGCAATTTGATCAACGCATTCTTTTAGGATATTTTCAAAGCTTCCTTTTCTACCTGAATGCAAAGCTGCTATAATGCCACTTTCATGATATAAAATTAAAGGCAAACAATCCGCACTTAAAACACAAAGAGCAGTATTTTTTTCCTTGCTTATAAGCCCATCACAACTGAGATTTTTTAAATTTTTATCATAAATAATAACTTTATGGGAGTGAATTTGATCCATAAAAACACATTTTTCAATGTCTTTAAAACCTAAATGAGAAAATAAATTCTCATTATGAATTTTAGCCCTAAAAACATTATAATCCTTATCAAAAGCACAAAAAATACCGACTTTATCATTTTCTAATAAAGATAAGAAATTCTTTCCACTTCTTCCCATGATAATCCTTTGTTTTTACCTTGTAATTGTGCATAAATATAACGAGCAAGCAAATCACTTTCTATGTTGATTTTTCTACCTACTTGATAGTCTTTAAAAAGCGTTTCTTTAAAGGTAATAGGAATAATAGTAAGCCTAATACCATTTTTTAAAATTTCATTGATAGTAAGACTTACTCCATCAACACCTATACTTCCTTTTTCTGCCATAAATTTCATAGCTTCTTTAGGTAAAGATATATGAAAATCTACTCCATTTTCATCTTTTTGAATTTTTTCAAGCATGCCGATAAAATCAATATGTCCTTGCATAAGATGTCCATCAATTCTATCACCGTATCTTAAAGCAGATTCTATATGAACTTTATCTTTTAAATTTTCTATAGCTATATGAGTGCGACTTTCGCGAGAAAGCTCCACTTCAAAACCTCCCTCATAAAGTTTTGTCACACTCAAACAAGCTCCATTCACAGCTATACTATCGCCAAGATTTGGGCGATATTTTGCTTTTAAACTTAAAGTATTGTTTTGATAAGATTGAACTTTAGCAATTTCTCTTATGAGTCCATTAAACATTTTTTACCTTAAAAAATCTTATTTAATAATTTATTCACCGCTTTATCAACTTTATCGCCCGTACTTTTAGCACCATCACTCACACCGCCACCTACTACATTTTTAATAGAATTTAACACACTTCCTGCATTTAAATTCACTTTAGGATTTTCCGTAGTTCCTGTAATACTTCCTTTAAAATTGGCTCTATCGAGTTTAATATCAAAAGGCAAATTTAAAGCTCCGCTTTTAGAATTTAAAGCTCCTGATTGTACTAAAATATAAGAACGATCTGCTTGCATATTAAGATCAAGTTTGATATTTTCTTTTTTAATCAAAGCTTTAGCATTAACAGTGCGATAAACATCATTTGTAATATCTTTTAGCGTTAAAATTTTTAAAGCATTGGTAATAAGATTTGGTTTTAATTTACCCTCTTTCATGTCCAAATTAACCTCGCCTTCTTCGCTTAAAAGATTGTAATTTGCCTTCACATCTGCCTTACCTTGATAAACATCCATAAAGTCCAAACTTTGAGCTAGACTACTTAAATCCACTCCATTTAAATCAGCAAGCAAAAGGTTATTTTTAAGTGTGCTTTGAAGCTTCCCTTCAAATAAATTTGGACTATTTACAACAAAATTTAAACTCTTATCAAAACCTACCTTTCCATTAAATTCTGCCTTACCTTTAAGTTTTCTATCCAACAAAAAGCCTAGTTTTGAAAAATCATTTATCTTTAGACTAAAATCCGAATTTAAAAGCATTTTGCCTATATCAAAACTTCCTTGTAGTTTTGTAAGATCAGCTAAAGATGAATTTAAAACGGAATCAAATTGAGCGATATTGTTTTTAAAATTAATTTTGGTATTTAAATCATAACTTGTATTGTTTGGAAAATTTTTATTTAAAATGTTACTTAAAGTTGTAGCATTTAAAATACCTTTAGCTTCTAAATTTGCTTTACCATTAAGGTTGTTAAAATCGATATTATCTAAATTAACTTTTGCATTAACAATCCCACTGGCATAATTTGGCATACCTGCTATAACAAAAAGTTTAGATAAATCAAGTTTATCAATGTTTAAATCAAGTTTTTTACCATTTGAATCAGCCTTGATTACACCATCTGCCAAATTTGCATTTGCATTTAAATTTTGTATTCGAGTGCCTATAATATGAGCTTTTGCAGTAAGATCTGCCTTACCTTGTAATTTTTGTCCTGCTATAGTACTAAACTGAGACAAGTCATCAATAAAAGCATTTAAATCTGTATTTAACTCACTATTTTTTAAATTATAAGTTCCTTGAAGTTTTTTAATATTAAGCAAATTTGAAGCAAGTAAAGCATTGTAAGAAATATTACTATTTTTTGCATTTGCTTTAGCATCAAAACTAAAAATTGTATTTGGAAGCTCTATTTTAGCTATTTTTTTAAGCTCATTGGTGTTAAGTTTTGCATTGTTTATTTTTGCTTCAAGATCAAAATTAGAAAAATCCAAATCTGCATTTAGAAGTTTAGCATTTAAATTTCCAGAAACCAAAGCTCCATATCCTGCAAGAGCTAATAATTTTTCCAAGCTTGCTTCATTAATATCTGCAAAAATTTTATTATTTTTCAAACTTGCCTTTACTTCTCCACCAAGTCCAATAACTTGAGCATTTAAACTTGATAAAATATTATTTACAACACTTATTTGACCTATCACACCCAAACTACCATTTAGTCTAGTTTTTGTAAGCTTTTCAAGCTTTGCAAGAGAAGGAATACTTAAACTAAAATCAGTACTTAAAGCATTCTTGCTAATATCATAAAGAGTTTTTTGGGTTTGTAAGTTAAGATAATCATTGTAAATTTTACTTACAGCATAAATCTTATCTTCTTTAACATTGGCCAAAATTTCTGCTTTAGGATTAGAATTTAAAGGCAAGTCTAAAGAAAAATCTTTTTTTATCGCCTCATAGTTTATATAACTTGTATCAAGTTTTATGATAATATTTCCATCAGGTTTTAAATTCTGTGCTGAAATTTTTGCTTGAGCATTTAAAAAACCTTTAGCGTAACTAGGGTAAGATAAAAGATGAAGTATTTCTTCTATCTTAAGATTTTGCGCATCTAAATTTAAAGCAATAGGGCTGTAATTATACATTCTTGCATTTAAAAGTACATTTGAACCTAATAAATAACCTTTTCCATCTAAAGTAAAATCACTTGCTTTACCTTGAATCTTACCGCCAAAAGAAAGGTTTTGATTTAAATTTAAACCTAAATTTTTAGCATAATTTTGATTTAAAGAAATAAGATAGTCAAGATCAAATCCAAGCTTAAAAGGACTCAAAGCTCCCTTAAGATTAAAATCTGCCATATTTGCGATATTTGCTTGCAATTCAAGACTTGAAAAACGTAAATTAAAATGCGTGATATTTACATCTAATCCCGCACTTTCTTTGATCTTTTTTTGCGCTATATTTACCACTATATTATTACCAAAACTTGTGAAAAGTATGGTATAAATAGCAATTAAAAGCACAACAACAAAAGCTATAACTCCATAAAAAATCTTTTTCATTTTTATCCTTTAGTTTATTTTATAAAATAACTTTAGTCTATAAAACTAAACTTTTATAAATATTTTAATTTAAAGTATTGACAAAATTCATTTTTTATAGTATGATTTTATCACTCTAAATAAAAGAGTGCTAAAATCAATATTTTTAAGGATGGACAAAAATGAATTTTCAACCTTTAGGAAAGCGTGTTCTAGTTAAACGCGTTGAAGAAACCAAAACAACAGCCTCAGGCATAATTATACCAGATAATGCTAAAGAAAAGCCTTTAATGGGTGAAGTAGTGGCAGTAAGTAAAGAAATCACTGATATTGCAAATGGTGATAAAATCGTGTTTGCTAAATACGGTGGAACAGAAATTAAACTTGATAATAATGAATATTTAGTTTTAAATTTAGATGATATCTTAGGAATTTTAAAATAATTTATAAAAAGGATAAAAAATGGCAAAAGAAATTATTTTTTCAGATGAAGCAAGAAATAAACTTTATGAGGGCGTTAAAAAACTTAATGACGCGGTAAAAGTAACTATGGGGCCAAGAGGACGCAATGTTTTAATCCAAAAAAGCTTTGGTGCTCCAAGCATTACTAAAGATGGCGTAAGTGTTGCTAAAGAAGTAGAACTTAAAGACAGTCTTGAAAATATGGGTGCTTCACTTGTAAGAGAAGTAGCAAGCAAAACAGCTGATCAAGCAGGGGATGGAACAACTACTGCAACGGTTTTAGCTCATGCAATTTTCAAAGAAGGTTTAAGAAATATCACAGCAGGCGCAAATCCTATTGAAGTAAAACGCGGTATGGATAAGGCTTGCGAAGCTATAGTAGGCGAACTTAAAAAACTTTCTCGCGAAGTAAAAGATAAAAAAGAAATTGCACAAGTTGCTACAATCTCAGCCAACTCTGATGAAAAAATCGGAAATTTAATCGCTGATGCTATGGAAAAAGTGGGCAAAGATGGTGTTATCACTGTTGAAGAGGCAAAATCAATCAATGATGAATTAAATGTAGTTGAAGGTATGCAATTTGACAGAGGTTATTTAAGCCCTTATTTTATCACTAATGCAGAAAAAATGACCGTAGAGCTTTCAAGCCCTTATATCCTGCTTTTTGATAAAAAAATTGCAAATTTAAAAGATTTATTACCGGTTTTAGAACAAATTCAAAAAACAGGCAAACCACTTTTAATTATTGCTGAAGATATTGAAGGTGAAGCGCTTGCAACTTTAGTTGTAAATAAACTTCGCGGTGTTCTTAATATTTCAGCCGTAAAAGCTCCAGGTTTTGGCGATAGAAGGAAAGCTATGCTTGAAGATATAGCAATTTTAACAGGCGGAGAAGTGATTTCTGAAGAACTTGGAAGAACTCTTGAAAGTGCGACCATACAAGATCTTGGACAAGCTTCTAGCGTAATTATCGATAAAGACAATACAATCATAGTAAATGGCGCAGGTGAAAAAGCAAATATCGATGCAAGAGTAAATCAAATCAAAGCACAAATTGCTGAAACAACTTCAGATTATGACAGAGAAAAATTGCAAGAAAGACTTGCAAAATTAAGTGGCGGTGTTGCAGTTATTAAAGTAGGCGCAGCAACTGAAACTGAAATGAAAGAGAAAAAAGATCGCGTTGATGATGCTTTAAGTGCTACCAAAGCAGCAGTGGAAGAAGGTATAGTAATCGGTGGTGGTGCAGCACTTATCAAAGCAAAAGCTAAAATCAAACTTGATTTAAAAGGTGATGAAGCAATTGGTGCAGCTATCGTTGAAAGAGCTTTAAGAGCACCTTTAAGACAAATTGCTGAAAATGCAGGATTTGATGCAGGTGTGGTTGTAAATAGTGTAGAAAATGCTAAAGATGAAAACACAGGATTTGATGCTGCAAAAGGTGAATATGTCAATATGCTTGAAAGTGGAATTATCGACCCTGTTAAAGTAGAAAGAGTAGCTTTACTTAACGCAGTTTCTGTAGCTAGTATGCTTTTAACCACAGAAGCAACAATTAGTGAAATTAAAGAAGATAAACCTGCTATGCCAGATATGAGCGGTATGGGAGGAATGGGAGGAATGGGCGGAATGATGTAATATCTGCTCTAACCTCTAATCAGCAAGAAAAATTCTTGCTGATTACCAATTTAATTTAAAAACACTCCCTTGATTTTCTACAGATTCGCAAATAATCTTAATATCATTATCATCACAAACTTTTTTTACCAAAGAAAGCCCTATACCAAATCCTCCTTGATCGGTATTAAATCTTGTATATCTATCAAAAATTTGATTTAAATTTGACTTTGAAATTCCACAACCTGTATCCGCAATACTTAAAAAATTGGCTTTCAAAATTATAGAAATTACTCCACCTTTTTTATTGTATTTAATAGCATTGCTTATAAGATTATCAATCAATTTAGAAATTTGATTTTTAGGGGCAAAAATATTTGCTTGATTTAAATCAAGCTTTAGTGTAATTTTTTTTTGCTCAAAAAATACTTTAAAATATTCCAATCTTTCTTCAAGTAGCATTCTTAAATCAAATTTTTGTTTTTCTGTTTCTAAGGTATTAGGAAAATTATAAAAAACAAGATCAGAATACACTTGAGACAAACTTTTTGCAGCAAGCTTAATCCTTGTAAATTTAGCATTATCTCCTAAATTTTGATGCTCAAGTTGTTCTATACTCATCAAAATAACACTTAATGGAGTATTGAGTTCATGAGTTGAATCTTTAATAAAACGATTTAGTGTGCTGATTTTATCCTCTAAAGGCTTTAGAGCAATTTTTACTAGAATATAAGATATTAAGCCCAATATGCAAAAAGCCATAATAGCAAAACCAAAAACTTTCGTTCTAATCCAAAAAAGATCTTTACCAACATCTTCACCCTGTATTAAAATTTGCAAACCATCGTTAGTATTTACTTCTTCATTGCTAGCATGTCTTAAAAAATAATGATCCGCACTCATAGGAGCAAGGAAAAAAACCTTATTATCACAAATACCTCCACCTTTAAGCTCTATCTTTGCCTTTCTTAAATCAAAATCTATATTACTAAAAACAATCTTTTTAGCATCAAATATAGCAAATTTTAGTGCTGTGCTTTGAGCAATATTTTTTGCACTTATATCTATAGGGGTAAAACGAGAATTTAAGATGCTTATAACAATATTTCTATGATTTTCCCTCAAAGTGGCACCCTTTAAAACAACCAATTCTTCATATAATTTTTGATACCATAATGCAAAAAAAATAGTTAAAAAAATACCTGTAGTTGTTAGATAGATTAATAAAATTTGCCTAATGACTTTTTTAGCCATAGCAATATCCCCTGCCTCTTTGATTTATAATTTTTTCTTTTCCTAAAATTTTACGTAAATTTTTCACATAAGCCCTTAAACTTAGCTCACTAGGCTCTTCATCATAATCCCAGAGTTCTTCAAAAATTCTCTCTGTGCTTAAAAAGTTGTTTTTATTTTTAAGTAATAAAGACAAAAGCTTAATTTCTTTACTCGGTAAAGTCAAGGCTTTATTATTATAGTAAAGAATTTGTGTAGTAAATTCAAATCTAAATCCATCCTCTAAATCTTCAAAATCTTCATTTTTATGTGAAAAAGCTCTTTTAAGCAAAGCTTTAACCCTAATAGATAGCTCAGCAAGTTCAAAAGGTTTTTTTATATAATCATCACAACCTGCATCAAAGCCTTGTTTTAAATCGTTTGTTGTGTTTAAAGAAGTCATGAAAATTGCTGGGGTTTGCTTTCCGCTTTTTCTTAATTCTTTAAGCAATGAAAATCCATCTCCTAAAGGAACTTTTACATCTAAAATCCAAAGATCAAAATATCTTTCATAAGCTATATCTAAAGCTTCTTGCGCATTATTGCATAAAAATACTTCATATCCTTCATCATTTAAAAACTCTTCAATGATCTCACTCAAACTCAAATCATCTTCTAAAAGTAAAATTTTAGCAGCCATAATTTAAATCTTTCTAATTTCAAATCTCTTAAAATATATATCATTGTATCAAAATTCCTATCAATTATTTAATAAAATTTCATTTTTATTTAATTTATTTTTATCTATAATCCTTTTATATAAATAAATTTTTCCTTAAGGAGTTAAAATGCTTCCAAAATGGGATAATAGCTATAGTGTGCACAATGCTAAAATTGACGAGCAACATAAAAAGCTTTTTGAACTTGCTGCAAAAGTTGAAGTTGTATCAGATAGATCTGTAAGTAAAAATGAAGTCAAAGAACTTTTGGCTGAATTTTTTAATTATATGAAAGATCACTTTAATGATGAAGAAAAATACATGCAGCTAATAGGCTATCCAAATTTAGAAGAACATCGAAAAATACATAAAGAAATCATCCAAACCATGATTAATTTAATCAAAGATATCAAATCAACCAATGATCTTAAAGAAAAACTTTATATAGTGGCTAAAAAGTGGCTTTTAGAACACATACTATACGAAGACATGAAAGTTGAAAAATGGAGAAGTTCTTCTTTATCTACAGATGATGGCAGTGATATTAGCTTTGAAGCAGCAGAAGATGAAGATAATGAGCATCCACAATTTTATCTTTATATCTGTAATTGTCCTGGTAAAATTCACGATGTTCCTTATAACATTCATCAAAAAATAGAACTACAAGGTCACAAATTTACCTGCAAAACTTGTAAGCAAATTATAAAATTTTACAAAAAACATTCTTAAGGAGGATAAAATGAAACACAATGTAAAAACTTATTCTTTTAGAATGCCTTTAGAGCTTAAGGAGCGTTTGGATAATTTAAGTAAAAATCTTTCTAAGCCAAAATCAGCTATAATAAAAGAAGCTATAGAAGCTTATCTTAATGAAGTTGAAGATTTTTCTTTTGCTGTTAATGCCCTAGAAGAACTTAAAGATGGGGATTATCGAAAGGCGAGTAAAAAAATAGATAAAATTGTCAAAAATCTTCAAGAAAATTCTAATGATAACGAACTTGGTGATTTTGATTTTGCTATTGAAGCTTTAGAAGAACTTAAAGATGGGGATTATCAAAAGGCGAGTAAAAAAATAGATAAAATTGTCAAAAATCTTAAACAAACAAAATAAAAACTTTATCACAATTTTTTGTGATAAAGACTTATTAATTTTTTATGTTAAAATACATTTACGAATATTAAAATGGAGTTAAAAAGTGGCTCCGGATGTAGGATTCGAACCTACGACCAATCGGTTAACAGCCGACTACTCTACCGCTGAGCTAATCCGGAATATTTAAAAGTAAAATGTAATTATAGTGAAATTAAAAAACTTTGTCAAGGGTTTTTACACAAAAATGCATTTTTTATACAAAAAATTAATTTACTCCTTAACAATAACACTTTTTAAATTTCTAAAATAAAACAAATTTACCCCATCTTCATATAAATAATCAAGCTTCATTCCATGTGTTTCTAAAATAGTATTTACAATATAAAGCCCTAATCCAAAACTTGATTTTTGTTTTGATCCTTGAGTAAAAGCTTGAGTATAATATTCTAAAGTATTGTTAAGCTCAGGACCACGATTTTTAAAACAAATATAATCGTCTATAATATCAATTTGCACAAACCCATCTTCAGAATGTTTAATACCATTATCTATCATATTTTTAATCGCCGTAGTAAAAAGTTTAAAATCCACATTTACAAAAAAACTTTCTTCCATAAAAATACGTATATTGCTATCATCTCGCATTGCAATTTCTTTGGCTTCATCTAAAACATCTAAAATATTGTATTTTTTTCTATTTATAAAAGCAGCCCCTGAAGTAATTTGCTCAATAGCAGCAAATTCATTAATTAAAATTTCAAGTCTAGTAAAAACCCCATTTAAGCGCTCTTTATATTTATTATCTTCTATCATTTCTAAAGTTAAAAGCCCCTTAGTAATAGGAGTTTTGAGTTCATGCATAATATTTCTTAAAAAAAACTGACGAGATTGGTTTAGCTTTCGAATTTGAACAATGGCTTGATAAAAAGCTTCACTTACTTGTGAAATTTCATCCACCCCAGTGCTTACATCTTCTATATCACTAAGCTTTCCTTGGGCAAATTTATCAATTTGTTTTTTAAGTCTTTTGAGTGGTTTTAATTTTTTAAATATATAAATATAAAGTAATACAAGAATACAAATCACAGCTACAGCTATAGCTTTGATAATAAAATACCTATAGGTTTGATAATCTTGATCCTTATAAAGATAAACCTTTCCATCATAAATAATATTTAAATACACCTGTCTATTATAAGAAATAATCTCGATTAAGCCATTATTAACCTCAACTCTAGCTAAAACATCACCTCTAAAAAGAATTTTACGGATCTGCTTTGCTTCTGTTATCTCATCCATTTTATTATAATTTTTTGTCTGCTCTTCAAATTCTTTTTCACTGATAACTCCTGCAAAATTTAAGAGCCTTGCATTAGCTATTAAAGAATATTTTGTATTTAATTCTCTAGTATAATTTTGCTGATCGTATTCTATAAGCCACAAAAAGCCAAGTATAACACTAACCCCAGCAAAAATAAAAATAAAAGTTATAGTATAGAAAATCGAAGATTTGTTCATTGAGTAAGCTTATAACCTATTCCACGTATAGAGTGAATATATTTTGGAGTTTTTGGATCATCTCCCATCTTTTGACGAATTCTGCTGATAATAACGTCTATACTTTTATTGCTAGAATCCTCACTAATAGAAGAACAATTATAAACAAGCTCTTCACGACTTACCACTCCACCCTCTTTTTTAATCAAATAGCTTAAAATATCAAATTCAGCATTAGTTAAAGTAAGCTCTTGTCCTTTCATGGTAATAATATGCTTATATTGATCATAAACAAGATCTTTTACACTTTTTGCTATGGCGCTTTTTGTATTTGAAATACGTCTTAAATGACTTTTAATACGTGCTTGTAATTCTTTTGGATTATAAGGTTTTGGTAGATAATCATCTGCTCCAAGCTCTAAAGCATTAACCTTATCTGTAATATCATGTCTTGCACTTGAAATAATAATAGGTGTATCATACTTTTTACGAATCTCTTCACACACTTCAAGCCCATCAAGCCCTGGCAAAGAAAGGTCTAAAATGATAAGCTGATACTCTTTTAATGCGAGCTTAGAAAGACCTATATAAGGCTCATGAGCTATATCAACTTTCATATCAAATTTTTCCAAATATTCAGCTGTAATTTCCGCTAATTCTAAATCGTCTTCTATCATAAGAATATTTGTCATAGTTTTCCTTTATTTTAAACTTAATTTTAATTTTAAACTAAAATTTATAACGAAAGGAAAATCCTTCCGTTATTTTTATTTAAGCACAAGCAAAGTCGCAAAACCATTGCGGTATACCCAAACTTTAGTAAATTCTTTTTTACTAACTTGTTTTAAGGCTTGTTCTAAATCTTTTAAATTTTTAATTTCACTTTGTCCAACACCTATGATAATATCACCCTCTTGGAAACCAGAATTTTTTCCTTTGCTCTTTTCTTTAACACTATCAACCAAAACACCATTAACATCTTTTGGAATTTGCAAACGATCCTTAAGTCTTGGATCTAAATTTCTCAAACTCAAACCATCAATCAAATCGCTTTGTACGCCTTTAGGATTTTCTTTTTCACCTTTAAGAGTAAAACTTGTTTGCTTATTTTCTCCATCTCTTTCGTAACTTAATGAAATTTTTTGACCAATCTCTAAAGTTCCTATATAATTTTTAAGATCAATAGGACTTTTTATAACCTTATCATTAACTTTAGTAACTAAATCTCCACGCTTAAGCCCTGCTTCATCAGCACTTGAACCTTTTTGAACATCAGTAATCAAAGCTCCTTCTTGATTTTTGTAAGCTTTTTTAGTATCACCTTGCAAAGCTGAAATAGTCACACCTAAAAATCCTCTATCAATCTTGCCTTTTTCAATAAGTTTTTTAGCTATATCTTTAACCATATTTGAAGGTATAGCAAAACCTATGCCGTTGTTTCCACCTCCGCGAGAAAGAATAGCTGAATTAATACCTACTAAATATCCACGACTATCCACCAAAGCTCCACCTGAATTTCCCGGATTAATAGAAGCATCTGTTTGTATAAAATTTTCATATTGATTTAAACCTATATTGTCTTTATTTAAAGCAGATATTATCCCACTTGTAACACTAAAACCGACTCCAAAAGGATTTCCAAGTGCAAAAACAACATCTCCTTCCATTAAATCATCAGAATTTGTGAAAGTAATAGCTGAAAGATTATTAGCCTCTATTTTTATAACAGCCAAATCTGTTTTTGGATCTTTACCTATAAGTTTTGCTTTATATTCTGTATCACTTCCTGGTAAATTTACTGTAATCGTATCAGCATCATCTACAACGTGATTATTTGTTACTATATAACCATCTTTTGAAATAATCACCCCTGATCCCAAAGAACTCACCACTTCTTTATCATTTTTTCCTTTTCTTTGAGGAAAATCAAAATCAAAAAATTGTTTAAAATAAGGATCATTAAAAAAATCATCCAAAGGGCTTGGACGATTCGCTCTTGTAATAGTTTTTGAGGTAGAAATATTAACCACTGATTTTTTTGCATCTTTAATAGAATCATGATAAGAAAGCACTGCATTTCCAGCAGCAGGGTTTACACGATTAGCCGTTGTAGTTGATTCGTTAAAATTAATACTTGCAGCAAATAAAGCACTCGCTAAACTTAATGATAAAAAAATCTTTTTCATTTCATTTCCTTTTATTCTTAAAGATAAATTATCTCGTAAAATATTTTACTGTCTTCATAGTATAAAACCGAAAATTTACAAAATTGTAAATAAAACCTTGAGTGATAAAAATTTATAAAACTTGATTGACTTAGGCTAAAGTTTATGTTATAATTTAATCCTTTATATAATCAAGTAAAAATTTTTAAGGAAATATAACATGAATAGTTTATACGAAACTCTTGGAGTTAGCAAAAACGCTAGTGCAGATGAAATAAAAAAAGCTTACCGTCGCCTAGCTAGAAAATACCATCCTGATATCAACAAAGAAAAAGGTGCAGAAGAAAAATTTAAAGAAATTAATGCTGCTTATGAAATTTTAAGTGACGAAAAAAAACGAGCTCAGTATGACCAATACGGCGATTCTATGTTTGGTGGACAAAGTTTTCATGATTTTTCAAGAAATACTGGTGGGGTAAATTTAGACGATATTTTAAAAGATCTCTTTGGAGGAGGCTTTGGTGGACGCTCAAGAGGGGGTTTTAACGGCTTTTCTTCAAAAGGCTTTAGCAGTGGTTTTGGAGGATTTGGAGGTTTTGAAGAAGAAAATTTAGACAGCAATCTAGAGCTTCACATTCCTTTTGAAAAAGCTGTTAAAGGCGGGGAATATAGTTTTAATTTTCAAGGCGAAACCATTAAATTTAAAATTCCACACGGTATAAAAGAAGGCGAGAAACTAAGAATTCGCTCTAAAGGAAAACAAAGCAGAAATGGAACTAGAGGCGATTTAATCATTATTGTAAAAATAGAAGAAAGTCCTATTTACACAAGAGAAGATGATGATTTATATCAAAAGGTTGATATTTCTCTAAAAACTGCACTTTTTGGTGGAAAAATAAATATAAAAACACTCAAAGAAGGCAAGGAAGAAGCGACAATTAACATAACACCTAATTCAAAAAATAACCAAAAAATTCGTTTAAAAGGTTATGGGGTGCAAAATAGAAAAAGTGATATTTATGGGGATATGTATTTGATTTTAAATGTTGTTTTGCCAAATTTAGATGCTCTTGATGAAAAATTTATAGAACTCCTAAAAGAAAAATTACCTTAAAGAAGGAATAAAATATGGAACACCATTATGATGAACCTGTATATTTAATCAGTGTTGTGGCTAAAGTTTTAAGCATACATCCACAAACCTTAAGGCAATACGAAAGAGAAGGATTGATAGAACCAAGTAGAACCGATGGCAAAATAAGACTTTATTCTCAAAGAGATATTGACCGTATTAAACTTATATTGCGTTTAACAAGAGACATGGGAATCAATCTTGCTGGGGTAGATGTTATCTTAAAATTGAAAAACCAACTTCACGAATTTGAAAATTTAATTGATGAACTACGCTTAGAATTAAGCAAACAACAAGATAAAGAAGCGGCTAGTAAAGCCGTTGTCAAGCATAAAAATAGCTTTGATTTGATTTTTTATGAGAAAAAATAAAAAATAATGGATAATTTTTTAGAAATTTTTTTAATCACCGTTGCTATAGCTATAGTTTTAAATGTCATATTTAAAAAATTTGAAATTCCAACTATCATTGGATATATAGCTGCTGGAGAAATCATTTCTGAAATTTATCATTTAAGTGGCAAAGGCGAAATTACCCATATAGCCGAATTTGGTATAGTGTTTTTAATGTTTACCATAGGACTTGAATTTTCTTTTAAGCATTTAATGGCAATGAAACAAGAAGTTTTTTTAAACGGCTCTTTGCAGATGCTTACTTGTGGCTTTGTTTTTATGCTACTTGCTATAGGAATTTTGGGACTTGGAGATAAAAGCGCTACCATAGCAGGCTTTGCACTAGCACTTTCTTCAACCGCAGTGGTGCTTAAAATTTTAAATGATAATGGCGATATAAATGAGCAATATGGCAGAAAAGCATTGGGAATTTTGCTTTTTCAAGATATAGCCGTTATTCCTTTGCTTTTGCTTGTAGATATTTTTTCATCCAACAATCAAAACATAGAAAAACTCCTTTTTACCACTTTAATTTCAGCACTTATTTTAATCACTTTATTATTTTTCATAGGTAAATATTTAGTGGATAGAATTTTTAGACTCATTATCCACACTTCTTCTCAAGAAATTTTTATTAGTACTGTTTTATTTATGGTTATTGGAGCAAGTTTTTTAGCAAATTATTTCGGATTTTCTTATTCTTTGGGTGCTTTTATAGCAGGTGCTTTGATAGCAGAAACAAAATATAAACACAAAATAGAAGCAGACTTAATCCCATTTAGAGATTTGCTTTTAGGGCTTTTTTTCATAACTGTAGGCATGCAAATTCAACTTGATGTAGTGGCGCAAAATTGGTTTTTAATCATAGTTTTAACCCTTCTTGTAATGGCTTTAAAATTTGGCATAGTTTTTGGCTTTTTATTTCTTTACACCAAAAAAAGAGTAGCGCTTAAAACAGCTTTTGCCATAGCGCAAATTGGCGAATTTGCGCTAGCAATTTTTTCTCTTTTGCAAGCAAAAAATATGCTTGATATCAAAACTTCACAAATTTTAATTGTTGTTTCTATTTTAACCATGATTATCACGCCTTTTATTTTAAACAATATAAGAAAAATTACCAATGCTGTAGAAGATATAGCGCTTAATACCAACGCCGTGCAAAATATTGACAGCAATATCAAGCTTAAAAATCATCTTGTTGTTTTTGGCTACGGACGTTTAGGTCAAGAAGTCGTACAAAAAATCAAAAACACAGGTGTACCTTACCTTGTTTTAGAAAGTGATTTAAATTTAGTAGAACTTGGAGTTAGTCGAGGTGAAAATGTCGTTTTTGCTAATGCTACTCAAGAAGAAACCTTAAAAATTGCCAATATAGAAGAATGTGCCGTAGCTATTATCACAGTTACAAATGAAGCTAAACTTGAAATTTTATGTCAAGTGCTAGCTAATTATCCAAAACCTATAGATACTATCATTCATGTAAATGGAACTTTGAAAAAGATGCTTTTTTCTAGCATAGATGAAAATATACGCATCATTCGCTCTGAAAAAGTAATCGCTAGAAATTTAGTTCAAGAAGCACTAGAATGCCGCATTCATAAAAATACCTAAGGAAGAATTTTGACAAAAAACGAAGAAAAAGCCTTACGCGTAAAATACCTAAGAAATCTTGAAAAATTTTTCAATGGCGCTATATCTGCACTTAAAAAAGAAGATTTTGATAAAACTAAATTTGAAGAAAGAATGTTAAAAAATGCTAAATTTTTTGAAAAAAATCCCGCGGTAAATCTTAACTCAACCTACGCAAAAAATCTTGAATTTTTTGTCAATTCCTGTTTAGATTTTTCCAAAGAAAAAAGCGAACTTTTAAATCTTGCCAATGCTTTAGATAAGCAAAAAAAACAAGGTGAGAAAAAAGAAAAACATAAAAATTATTTAAAGGATTATGAATGATTAATATATTTTTTGATATGGATGGAACTTTAATCGATAGTGCAAATGCCATTTCTTGTGCAGTTAATGAAATAAGGCAGGATTTAAACCTAGCCCCACTTTCAAGAGAAATCATTATGCAAACCATCAATACTCCCAATATTGACTGGGCAAAAGAACTTTATAATATAGAAAATTTCCATCATTCTAGTTTTAAAGAAGGCTATGAAAAATATTTTGTCAAACACTATGAACAAAGCGTGGTGCTTTTTGAAGGAGTGAAGGAACTTTTAGAATTTTTAAAAAGCAAAAATTGTTTTTTAGCTATTGCCACTAACGCCCCTCAAAGCTCACTTTCAAGCATACTTAAAAAACACGATATCATTCCTTATTTTGATAAAATTTTAGGCATAAGTTTAGGCATAGAACCCAAACCTCATCCTATGATGCTAGAGCTTTTAAAAAGCGAGGCTCCACATAAAACAAGCGTTTTTATAGGAGATAGTCAAAAAGATAAAGAATGTGCTAAAAATGCCAATTTGCCTTATTTTCATGCCAAATGGTATCAAAAAGATTTAAAAGAAAATGAATTTAGCAACGCTAGTGAACTTAAAGGCTTTTTGCAAAAGTATTTATAAGTTTTTTAATGAAATTTTAGTTAAAATTAGAAACAAATTTTAAAAAGAGTAAATTATGAGTGAATTATTAATAGAAATTGGCACAGAAGAATTACCTGCTATTCCTTTGTTAAAAGAATTAGCTAATATAGAAAAAAAATGGAAAAATGTTTTAGAAGAATATCGCTTGGTAAGTGATTTTAAATTTTATTATACTCCGCGTCGTTTAGTTTTTTTTCATGAAAATTTTGCAGACAAACAAGAAGATAGTTTTGCTGAATTTATAGGAGCGCCTAAAAATGTTGCTTATAAAGATGGAGTTTTAACTCCTGCGGGACAAAGCTTCCTGCAAAAAGCAGGGATCAGTGAAAATGAACTCACTTTTAAAGAAATCAAAGGTAAGGAAGTTTTATATCATCAAAAAGCTATCAAAGGTTTGCAAAGTCAAGAAATTTTAGGAGAAATGGTAGAAAAATTTCTAAAAAGTCTTAGTTTTGGCAAAAGTATGCGTTGGGGTGCAAATTCTTTTGAATTCATTCGTGCGATCCGTTCTATAACTTGCATTTTAAATGATGAACTTGTTGATTTTCAAAGTTATGGGGTAAAAAGTGCTAAAAAAACTTTCATTCACAGAAGTGTAAGTTATGATTTGAAAGATTTTAACAATGCAAAAGAATATTTTGAACTACTAGAAAAAAACTATATCATCCTTGATCCAATCAAAAGAAAAGAAAAAATACTTGAACAATTTAAACTCATAGAAAGTCAAAAAAATATACAAATTGGAGAAGATGAGGAGCTTTTAGCTGAAGTAGTTGCTATCACAGAATATCCTAATGCACTTTTAGGAAGCTTTGAAGAAGAATTTTTAGAAATTCCTAGCGAAGTCATCATCGCTTCAATGAGAGAAAATCAACGCTATTTTGCGGTTTTTAACGACAAAGGCTTAAGTAATCATTTTATAGTAGTAAGCAATGCAGTATGTAAGGATTATTCAAAAATCATACATGGAAACGAAAGAGTTTTGCGTGCAAGACTTAGCGATGCAATGTTTTTTTATCAAAATGATTTACAAAGTGGCTTAAAACCTGAAAAACTTGCCAAAATGACCTATCTTGAAGGTTTAGGCACAATGCAAGATAAAAGTTTAAGAGAGATTAAAATTGCTGAAATTTTATGTCAAATGCTTCATAATGATAAAATCGAAAATATCAGCACAGCGCTAAAATATGCTAAAGCTGACTTAGCCACACAAATGGTTTATGAATTTACTGATTTGCAAGGCATTATGGGAAATTATTATGCGCAAAAAATGGGCTTAGATTATGAAATTTGCTTAGCCATCAAAGAACAATATCTTCCTAATTCTGAACAAGCTCCACTTCCAAGCACAGAATTTTCAAGCATAGTAGCCCTTGCAAACAAGCTTGATACCCTTATAGGACTTTTTAGTATAGGAAAAATTCCAAGCGGAACAAAGGATCCTTATGCCTTAAGAAGAGCAGCCAATGGGATCATTAAAATCGCTCTAAATTTAAATAAAGAATTTGATATCCAAATTTTATTAGAAAAACTTTCAAGTCATTATAAAAGCTTTGATATGCAAATTTTAAAAGATTTTATTTTTGAAAGACTTTATACTTTTTATACGGTCAATGCTTCTTTTGTAAAAGCGGTTTTAAGCTCACAAAATACAGATCTTATTCATATCAATCAAAGCGTAAATGCTCTTATAAAACTTAGCAAAAAAGATAATTTTAATGAAAATTTTGCAACCTTTAAAAGACTGGCCAATATCGCCACTAAAAATCCTCATAAAGTTGATGAAAGTCTTTTTACTCAAGAAGTAGAAAGCAAACTTTACAAAGCTTTTCAAGAAAAAACTAAAGCCAACTCTTTACAAGAAAAACTTGAAAATCTTTTTGCACTCAAGCCTTTTATCGACGAGTTTTTTAATCAAGTAATGATTAATGCTGAAGATGAAAAACTTAAAAATAATCGCCAAGCTTTGGTTTATGAAATTTATGCGGAGTTTTTAAAAATCGCCGATCTTAAAGAGTTAAGCCTATGAAAGCCTTATGGCTTTTTTTAAGCCTTGCTCTTTGGCTTTTTGGAGCTCAAAATTTAGAACTCATCAAAGGTCAAGCTTTATTTTTGGAGCTAGATAAGAAAGATTTTTTATCTTTAAAAAATAATGATAAAAATATTCTCACCTTTGCACATCCTAAAAATCAAGAAAAAATTCTAGCTATTTTTTCCTTACCTTACAAAAATCCCCCGAAAAATACAAAACTTATCGCATTTTATAAAAATAAAAAAGAAGAAATTTTCATAAAAACTTTAGAAGGTAATTATAAAAGTGAAAAATTGCAAGTTGAAAACAAAAAGATTTTTCCGCCAAAAACCGTACAAGAACGCATCGCTAAAGAATTAAAAGAAGCCAATGCGATTTATAGCTCTTATACTCCAAAAGCTTTATTTAACGGTGCTTTTAATATACCTTTAAAATCTTTTATCACAAGTGATTTTGGTAAAGCAAGAACTTTTAATGAAAAAGTAGCAAGTTATCACAGTGGAACAGACTTTAGAGCTGCCACAGGAACGCCTATTTATGCAGCCAATTCAGGCATAGTAAAAATTGCAAAAGATCGTTATTTTGCAGGAAATTCGGTAGTTATTGATCATGGTTTTGGAATTTATTCACAATACTATCATCTTTCTAAAATCGATGTTAAAGTAGGACAAAAGATAAAAAAAGGTGAGCTTATAGGACTTAGCGGGGCTACAGGTAGGGTAAGTGGGCCGCATTTGCATTTTGGAATTTTAGCTGGAGGCAAACAAGTCGATCCTTTGGATTTTGTCTCCAAATTTAATGCTATTTTTCAATGAAATTTAGTGACTTTTTCCATGCTTGGCTCCATGAGAGCTATTATAAAAATGCTGTAAGTATAGGAAAAAACGGAGATTTTTTTACTGCTGTGAGCGTAGGAAATCTTTTTGGCACACTTTTAGCCAAGCATTTTTTAAATTTAATAGATAAAAAAATTTTACAACTCCCTTTAGAACTTGTAGAAATAGGCGCTAATGAAGGCTATTTAAGTCGTGATTTTTTATCCGCTTTGCTTGAATTAAGACCTGAAATTTTTTCTCAAATTTCTTTTTTCGTCATAGAACCGCATGAAAAATTAAGAGCTTTACAAAAAAACACTTTAGAAGGAGTGGAATTTACTCACAAAAATAACCTTAAAGAATGCCATTTTAAGAACGCTTTTTTCTTTTGCAATGAACTTTTTGATAGTTTTACTTGCGAACTTATAAATCATGATAAAATGGCATTTGTAGAAAATTTTAAACTTATTTTTAAAAATATGGATGAAAATTTAATCACAAAATGCAAAGCTTTAAATTTTACAAAAGGCGAACTCAGCTTAGAACTTGAAAATTTTTTTAAAGATTTAGATCAAGCTTGCGATAGATTTGTATTTGCAGGATTTGACTATGGAACTTTTAATGTACAAAATTTTAGCTTAAGAATCTATCAAAAGCACGAAGTTTTTAGCCCTTTTGAAGTATCTTTAAAAGATTTTTTCGGCAAAAGCGATCTAACTTATAATGTTAATTTTACCCATCTTCAAAAACTCATCAAAGCATATGATTTTAAACCTTTAAATTTTAAAAAACAAAGTCTTGCTTTAATGGATTTTGGTTTTGAAGATTTATTAGAATACACAAAAAATAAAAACATTAAAACTTACGAAAGTTTTTTATCTCAAGCTAAAATTTTATTTTTTAATTTTGATGAAAAATTTCATTTTTTCGAATTCCAAAAAAATTAAAATTTGATATTTTTCATACTCGCCAAACAAACTCCCTCCCTTAAACCCTCATCAATGACTAGAAGTTTATGTTTATCAAACAAAGCATAAAACAGCAAACAACCTGCACTCAAATAATTTTTTCTCATCATGCCTACTTCTTTTATGGCCTTTTTTTCTTCCATATGAAAAAGTTTAATAGCATAATTTAAAAAATCCTTATGGCAAAGTTTTTTACCATTTACTCTACTTGCTTCATACTTTTCATAGCTTATATTTTGTTTTAATGCACCAAGTGTAGTAGGAACTCCGGAATTTAAAACCACCGTTTTAACCCCTAAAGAACGAAGTTCCTTTTTAATCATAACCACCTCATCAAAAGCCCTAAAAGCTAGATGCTTTAAATAGGGATTTGCAATTAAAAAATGAATTTTAAGTTTTTTATCTTTAATATTGATGATAAATTTAGGATATTTTTTTATCAATTTTTTATAAGAAATACAAGATTTACAATAAGAATAGCGATTTTTTTCATAAAAACTAATAATACCAAAATCAAAACTTTTAAAACTTTTTCTAAAAGAAAGCTCACAAGAAGCCCCTCCTAAATCACAATACGCAAACTCTCCCCAAATTTTAAGCCTTCTTAAACCTGATTGCATGCCTAAAACACTGATCTTAGCTTCACTTTTAGCATCTATAAGCTTAAAATCAATCCCAAATTCTTCTTTTAAATGGGCAAAAATTTCATTTGTATTGCTTGCTTTTCTAAAAGCTGCAGTCGCCACAGCTCTTGCTTTGCTTAAATCTTGCTCTTTAGCTAAAATACTCAAAGCATTTTTTAATCTTTGTATGGCTTCTTTAGAAATTTCTCCACTTTGATTTAAATTTTTCGCTGCTCCAATAACAAATTCATATTCTTTTAATTTATTTAATTTTTCATCTATTTGCACTGCTCTTAAAGTATTTGAACCAAGATCTATACCTAACATGACTTTCCTTGTTTGATTTTATAGTATAATAGCAAAAAAGTTCTAAAGGAAAAATATGCTTTTAGGTGTAAATATCGATCATATCGCAGTGTTAAGACAAGCTAGAATGGTAAATGATCCTGATCTTTTAGAGGCTGCTTTTATAGCAGCTAAACACGGAGATCAAATCACTTTGCATGTAAGAGAAGATCGCCGTCATGCTCAGGATTTTGACTTGGAAAATATCATAAAATTTTGCAAAAGCCCTATCAATTTAGAATGTGCTTTAAATGATGAAATTTTAAATTTAGCTCTTAAACTCAAACCCCACCGTGTTACTTTAGTGCCTGAAAAAAGAGAAGAGCTTACTACAGAAGGGGGACTTTGTTTAAATCATGCTAAATTAAAACAAAGCATAGAAAAACTTCAAAATGCAAACATTGAAGTTTCACTTTTTATCAATCCTAGTTTAGAAGATATAGAAAAATCAAAAAATTTAAAAGCCCAATTCATAGAGCTTCATACAGGACATTATGCGAATTTACACAACGCACTTTTTAGTAATATCTCTCATACTGCTTTTGCCTTAAAAGAACTTGGTCAAGATAAAAAAAACCTACAAGCTCAATTTGAAAAAGAATTACAAAATTTAGAACTCTGTGCCAAAAAAGGCATAGAGCTTGGTTTAAAAGTAGCTGCAGGACATGGTTTAAATTACAAAAATGTAAAATCCATAGTAAAAATTAAAGAAATTTGTGAGCTAAATATAGGACAAAGCATTGTAGCAAGATCTGTATTTACAGGACTTCAAAACGCTATTTTAGAAATGAAAGAACTTATTAAAAGATGAAAAAACTAGCCATTAGTATAGGCGATATAAACAGCATAGGACTTGAAATTTTAGTGCGTTCTCATGAAGAACTAAGCAAAATCTGCACACCTTTTTATTTTATCCACGAAAACTTGCTTAATAAAGCTTTAAAACTTTTAAATTTAAAACTTTTTAATGCAAAAATCGTAGCTTTTAAAGATGACAAAGACTATGAGTTTAATTTTATAAAAAAAGAAAATTCTCTTGAAATTTACTCTTTTTGCCTTCCTTTAGGCTTTAAAGTGGATGAAAATTTTGAAATCCAAGCCGGAGAAATAGATGCAAAAAGTGGACTTTATGGTTTTTTAAGCTTTAAGGCGGCAAGTTATTTTGTCTATGAAAAACACGCACATGCCTTACTTACTCTACCTATACACAAAAAAGCTTGGGAAGATGCAGGACTTAAATACAAAGGACACACCGATGCTTTAAGGGATTTTTTTAAAAAAAATGCCATTATGATGTTAGGTTGTAAAGAACTTTTTGTAGGGCTTTTTAGCGAACATATACCTTTAGCTAAGGTGAGTAAAAAAATCACTTTTAAAAATTTAAGTATCTTTTTAAAAGATTTTTACAAAGAAACGCATTTTAAAAAAATGGGGCTTTTAGGTTTTAACCCTCACGCTGGAGATTATGGAGTTATAGGCGGAAAAGAAGAAAAGATCATGGAAAAAGCTATAGCCTTTGTTAATGCCTTTTTACACTCTAAAAAAGATGAAAAATTTTTCAAAAAAGCCTTAAAAGATGAAAATTTGCAAAAAGAATTGCTTTTAAATTTTAAAGGCAAGGGTGTTTATCTACCCTATCCTTTAGTAGCTGATACTGCTTTTACTAAGGCTGGTTTAAAAAACTGCAATCGTTTAGTGGCTATGTATCACGATCTTGCCCTTGCTCCTTTAAAGGCCTTGTATTTTGATAAAAGCATCAATGTGAGTTTAAATTTACCCATCATACGCGTCAGTGTTGATCATGGCACGGCCTTTGACAAGGCCTATAAAAATGCTAAAATCAACACTAAAAGTTATTTTGAAGCGGCTAAATTTGCAATCAATTTAAGCCCTAAAACTTAAATTTAGCCCTAGAATCAATCAAATCTTCTTTAGCCAAGCTGTCTATAAAATCTTGCAAATCTTTATTGGTATTTAAACTTTGAGTGAGTAAATTTTCATATTTATCAACTTTATTTTTAAAAATTTGCTCTAAAACTTCTTTAGTCTTTATATCTTTTTTTGCTCTTTGCATAAGCTCTAATAAAGCCTTAATATAAGCTTCTTGCATGCAATCACTTGCATTGAGTAAAGGTAAAATAGGATTTTCCCCTGCTTTTGTATTTTGCATATTTTTTATACAAATTTTTCTTTCTTTAATCATCTTTTTTGAAATAGCTTTAAAATCTTTTTTCGTCTTTTTATCTGCTTTTTTTGAAATATTTTGATACAAACTGCTATAGATATTATCTACTAAAGCAAGTTTTTTATTCTCAAATTCATTACGCACACCAATTTCATTACATATCATAAGCTCATCATCACTTTTACCATCATCTTTGATTTTAGAACAATCAAAACTGGGTTTTACTTCATCTTTATAAATAAGCTCATCAAAACTCAAAGCCCCTAAACTCACCAAACTTAAACCAAGCAATAAAATAATTTTTTTCATTATTTACCTTTAAAATTTTTATTTTATTTTAACAAAAATATTTTGAATTTTTTAAGGAAATTAAGCCTTTATTTTATTATAATGCGTTTTTATTTTTATAAGGAAATTAAAATGCAAAATTACAAAAAAGCTCTTTTTGCACTAGCTCTTAGTGCTTTTTGTATGGGCGTAACCGAATTTGTTATGGCAGGAGTTTTGGTTGATGTTGAAGCGTATTTTAGCGTAGATGCAAAAACCGCGGGCTATCTTACAACCTTATATGCCATAGGTGTTGTTATAGGCGCTCCTCTTATTACTATACCTTTAAGTCGTTTTCACAGACATACACAACTTTTAATCAATCTTGGAATTTTTGCTTTAGCAAATTTCATTATCTTTTTTAGCCAAAATTTCTATCTTACAGCGTTTGCGCGTTTTGTAGCAGGAACACAACATGGAGTATTTTTTGTCATTGCTACCTTAGCTGTAAGTGCTATAACCCCAGATGATAAAAAATCAAGCGCTCTAGCTATAATGGTCACAGGACTTACTGTAGCCTTGGTTACTGGAGTGCCACTTGGAACTTTCATAGGGCATTATTTTGGCTTTAAATTTATCTTTTTACTTATTTTTATCATTACAAGCCTAGCATTTTTTGGAGTATGGCATATGATGCCCAAAAATTTACATCCTAGCCCAACAAGTCTTAAAAATTTAATCCCTGCTTTTTCACATCAAAATTTGTTAAAAACTTATACTATAACCATTTGTAGCTGTGGGGCTCAATTTGTTCTTTATACTTATTTGCAAAAATTACTCGTAGAAATAAGCGGTTTTAAAGTCCAAGATACAGCTTATATCTTGCTCTTATATGGAATTTGTGCAATTTGCGGGAATTTATGGGGCGGAAAAATAGTAGATAAAAAAGGCGCTATTTTTTCCCTGCGTCTTATTTTAAGCATACAAGTTCTAGTATTTTTAAGCGTATTTCTCACCATGCATTCTAAAATTTTAATCATTTTTAACGTAGCTTTGATAGGATTTTTTGCCTTTTCCACTATACCTGCGCTAAAAATGCTTAGCATTGCTAAAGCTAAACGCCATACTTATAAAGTCATAGACAGCACAGTAAGTGTAAATGAAGCAGCTTTTAATGTAGGCATAGCTTTAGCAAGTTTTTTAGGTGGGATTGTTTTAGCAGGATTGGGCATAGAATTTAATGCTTTATTTTCGGCACTTTTTGTAAGCCCTGCTTTGATTTTTGCCTTACTTTTTGCCAAAGATAAATTAAATTATAAAAAATTTCAAAGAAAAAGTTTAAAAAAGATATAAATTGGAATAGAAATTGCTTGTTTGTTTAATGTAAAGTTAAATAAAGGAGGAGAAAATGGTAGTAGATAATACTCAAAAAACATCAAATGCTATTTTTAGCACCACAACAAAGGTTAAAGAGAAAAATACTTCAGCAGATGAATTTCAAGCCACATTAAATGAAGTAAAAAACAAAGAAGAAAAGGAAGAAGAAAAAACAAGCTCAAGCAAATTTACCAACGAAGATATTGATCTTAGTGCTGTTAGAGAAGACTTTAGATCTTATGCTTGGCAAAAAATGAGAGAAGATCAATACAAAAAAAATGAGGAGACTTTGCTAAATAAGCTTTTTGCTACAATTGACACAGGAAATGCCACAAACAATACAAAGGCTTAATATACAAATCAAAACTCAAACTACACAAACGAGAATTCCAATAATTCTCGTAAAATTTCTCATAACTCTGGATAAAATGAAAAAAATTTATTATTTCCTCCATATGAAGAAAATATAGAAAAATTGACCAATTTAATTTATCAAATTCTGTTATAATTTTGCTAAAAACAAAGGAAAATAATGATTTTTATTGATGCTTGTTTTAAAAAACCTACACCCTACACCCCTATTTGGATGATGCGTCAAGCAGGAAGATATTTGCCAGAATATATGGAAGTAAGAAAACAAGCGGGTGATTTTCTCTCTTTATGCAAAGACTATAAAAAAGCTTCTGAAGTTTCTTTGCAGCCTATTGATATTTTAGATGTAGATGCAGCAATCATTTTTTCAGATATCTTAGTTGTTCCTCTTGAAATGGGTATGAATTTACGCTTTGAAAAAGGAGAAGGGCCTATTTTTGATAATCCTATTTCAACCCTAGAAGATTTAGAAAAACTTGACGATCAAAATGCGCATAAAAAATTAAATTATGTCTATGATGCCTTAAAGCTTACAAGAGAAAAATTATCTCAAAACAAGACTTTAATAGGATTTTGCGGAAGCCCTTGGACTATAGCTACCTATATGATAGAAGGAAGTGGAAGTAAAAATTATGCAAAGTGTAAAAAAATGCTTTATCAAAACCCAGAACTTTTACATAAAATTCTAAACAAACTAACTCAAGTTTTAAAACTTTATTTAGAAGAGCAAATTAAAGCAGGTGCTAATGCTATACAAATTTTTGATAGCTGGGCAAGTGCTTTAGAATACGATAAGTTTTTTGAATTCTCTTTTAATTATATGCTTGAAATTTCAAATTTTATTAAAAGCAAATACTCAAATATACCTGTAATTTTATTCCCTAAAGGCATTAGCGGTTATTTGGATAGAATCGATGGTAATTTTGATGTTTTTGGGGTTGATTGGAGCACTCCGCTTGATTTAGCACGTGATAAACTATCACACAAATACACTCTTCAAGGCAACATGGAGCCTTGCAGACTTTATGATAAAAATGCCATCAAAGAAGGAGTGGAAAAAATACTAAAAACCATGCAAAATAAAGCTCATATTTTCAACTTAGGACATGGGATCTTGCCTGATATTCCTGTTGAAAATGCAAAATATTTTATCAAGCTTGTACAAGAAAGTTCAGCTAAATGAAAATACTCTTTGGTCCTGTTAGCTCAAGGCGTTTTGGAAGATCTTTGGGTATAGATTTAAGCCCTAGCAAAAAACAATGCAATTTTGATTGTGTTTATTGCGAGCTTGATCCAAAAAAAACCCAAGAAAAACAGGATGAAATTATCAGCATAGACAAAATTATCTCCGAAGTTAAAGCCATGCTTGAAAAAAATGTTGAATTTGATTTTCTTACCCTTACTGCCAACGGAGAGCCTAGTCTTTATCCTTATTTAAATGAGCTTATTTTGTCTTTACGCAGCATTGCTAAAGATAAAAAATTGCTTATTTTAAGCAATGGTACAGCTGTATTAGATGAAGACAAATTTAATGCTTTGCTAAAACTAGATGTGGTCAAATTTAGCCTAGATAGTGCAGTTGCTAAAACTTTTTATCGTATTGATAGAGCTTTAAAAAACATTGACTTAGAAAAAATGATAGAAAAAATGGCAGATTTTAGAGCTAGGTTTAATGGAGATTTGATTATGGAAATTCTAGTTGTTAAAGATCTTAATGACAACGAAGAAGAATTTAAAGCGCTCAATCAAGCTTTAAAAAAAATCATGCCTTTAAGAGTTGATCTAAGTACCATAGATAGACCTCCTGCTTATGCCGTTAAAAAAGTAAGCGAAGAAAAACTTTTAGAACTTTCCAAACTTATAGATTCTACTCCTGTACTCTTAGCCAAAAGGCATTATGAAGGTGAAAAACTAAGCTTCAATGAAGAAGAATTATTAAAAATGCTTCATTTACGCTCACAAAGCGAAATAGACATAGAAGCGAAATTTGATAAACAATCCAAAACTCTCTTAAATCAACTTATCAAAGAAAAAAAGGTAAAAATTCTCGATTTAGCTGGAGTTAAATTTTATAAAGTTTAGACCTTTGGTAAATACTTTCTAAGTAAAGTTATAAGATCATTTCTACTTACATCACTTAAAACTTCACTCACACAATCAAAATCCCTAGCTTTTTCCTTTGAAAAAAAGATGATATGGCTTTGTGGATGCTGTTTTTTATAAGCACTTAGCAAATTTCTCATTTGCTCAAGATCAAATTTAATTAATTCATAATCAAGCAAAATCAAACGATAAGTCTCCTTGCTTAATTCTTGTTTTAATTGACTAAAAGAATTTATACATATATTTTTATCGCATTGTTTTTCTATTATATTGAAAAATAAGGTTGCATCAAAATCATTTTGTTTAAAAAGCAATACATTATTTTGATAAGGGGTTTTAAATTTTAAAGTGCAAACCTTATCAAGCTTGTTTTGCAAAATATTTTCAAGATCTTTTTTTTCAAAAGGTAAAGTTAAAAAATACTCATAATGTGTATTTTTATGCCGACCCATCACTATAAAATCATAGTTTTTCTTTACATTTTCATTTAAAATTTTATCCTTGATAAAAATCAAATGAAAGTCATTAACATCAAAACTTAAATTTTTAAAACAAGTACTTTCTATGCCAAAATACGAAAGTAAATTTGCAAGTAAAAAATTTTCAAGCTCATCATTATTAACTATAGCCACACTTGCTTCAAACTGCAAAACCTTTCCATGAGATGTCCTTATAATGCTTTTATGATGCTCTAAAGCCTCATTTAATTCTAATCTAATTTGATCTTTTTGAGAATTTAAGGCATTTAAAATCAAAGAATTAATTTCTTTATTATACCCTTCATTTAAGTAACGCATTGCATTGGATATATTTCCAAGCTGATATAAATTTTCTTCTAATAAATGCAAATATCTGTCTTTTTCATGGGATATTTTAGTTAAATTTTGTCCCGTAGTTTCAAATTTTTCCTTTAACAAATCAAATGCACTATCAACATCAATCTTTTTTTGAAAATTTAAAAAATCATTTTGCATGCAAAAAATTTTTTGATATATTTTGTTTATATTTCTATTTTGTCTAAAAGCAAAAATAAAAAGTGTTAAAGATAAAACAAAAATGCTAGAAAACATACCTATTTTCAGTTGTTCAGTAACACTATCAAGCTTTAAGATATCAATACTTAAATACGCTAAAATTAGATTAAAAATAAAAATTACCCCTGCTAATATCAAATCAATTTTCCTTTATCTTTTGCGACGCTTTCTTGCCCACAAGCATTGCAAGATCTTTAAAATCAGCCTTATATATAGATTCAAAATTTCCATAATGCGCTAAAAGTTTTTGTATAACCCCTGAACTAAGTCCTAAATTTACAAGCTTGGAACTTTTCAAGTCCTGTTTTTTCTTAGTATCTTGATGAAAGCTGATAGCAAAACGGTGTGCTTCATCTCTTAATTTCTGTAAGAATTGTAGTTTTTTATCGTTAATACTTAAGCTAAATTCTCCTTTTAAGGAATGAATTTTATCCTTAGCACCTCCTTTAGCCCTATGTGCTTTTGCATCGATTTTTTCTTTTGAAATAGCTAAAATATCGACATTAGCTCCACTACTTACAATGATTTCTTTAGCCAAATCAAGCAAAGCCTTTCCTCCATCTATAAGCCATAAATCAGGAGGGGGTATTTTATCAAAGTCCAAAGCCCTACGCGTTAAGACTTCACGCATTTGTTTGTAGTCATTTTTATGTTTTAAATGAAATTTTCGATATTTTGACTTATCCCAAGAATTTATTCTATAAGCTACCATAGCTCCAACATTTGCCACACCTTGCAAATGAGAATTATCAAAAATTTCTATATCATTTGGTAAATTTTCAAGCTCAAAATAAGACTTTAATTCTTTTTGTATAGTAAAATCATGATTTTTTTGCTCTTTTTCTATATTTAAAAGGGCATTTTGAAAAGCCAAATCACAAATTTTTCTTTTTTCTCCTATTTTAGGAATTTTAATACTGATTTTTTTATCAAACCTTTGGCTTAAAATTTTTTCTAAAAGTATTCTATCTTCAAATTCTTCATAAACATAAATAACATTGGCAAGCAAAGGAACATCCATGCTAAATTTTTCTAAAATCAATTGCTTATAAATTTCATTTTTATCCTCTTGTATATCATTTTTTATAGGAGTAATCTTAGAATTTGCACTGATAATTTTTCCATTTTGCACCACAAAACGTAAGGTTGAAAGCATGGAATTTTCAAAGGCTAAAGCAAATACTTCAAAATCTTCTAATTTTGCAATATCTATTTCAACCTTAACTTCCAAATCTTTAATCGTTGCAATCTGATCCCTTACTTTAGCTGCTTCTTCGTAATTTTCATTTTGCGCTAAAACAAGCATTTGTTTTTCTAAATTTTTTATTAAAATACTAGGATTTAAAAGTGCGTGCATAGCCTCATCTAAAATTTCAAGGTATTTTTCCCTGCTGATGCGTTTATCGCAAGGCGCAAGACAACGAGAAATTTGATAAAAAATACAAGGGGATTTACAACTTGCTTTTTGCTTTAAAGGATAGTATAAATAAAGCGCATCTAAAAGCTCTCTAGCGCCTTTAAAAAAAGGACCAAAATATTTGATTTTGCTTTTTTTTACCAATTTTCTAGTGATCTCAAAGCGTGGGAATTCTTCTTCAAAATCCACATAAATATAAGGATAAGTTTTATCATCTCTTAGTAAAATATTATATTTTGGATGCAGTTGCTTGATAAAAGAATTTTCTAAAATCAAAGCATCAGCCTCTGAATTAGTAGAGATAAATTCCAAATGCACTGTTTCTTCAATCATTTTTTGAATTCTTAAAGAATTTCTTGGACTTGCATGTAAATTTGGAGCAAAAGCAAAATAAGATTTGACACGATTTTTAAGATTTTTAGCCTTACCTACATATAAAAGCTTTCCTTCTTGATTGAAGTATTGATAAACTCCAGCACTATTGGGAAGAGTTTTTAGCTCATTTTCTAAATTCTCTTTAGTCAAGATTAGAACCTTTTTTTATAAGTTCTCTTAAATCTTCAAATTTCTTAAATAATTTTTCATCTTTAAAGCAATTTTTAAATTCACCCTTAGAAAGCTCCAAATAAGAATTTTTAGAGAGTTTTTCATCATTTTTGTTTTTATTTACTGCATAAGTGTATTTTTGGGAAAAAATTTTTATATCTTTTATATCAACAAATCCGCTTAAAGGATATTTTTGTCCATATGCTTTTATGAGAAATTTAATATAAATTTTGCTATCATCATGATTTAATTCTTGATAAGCTGCTGGATGTAAGGTTATTATATTTAAAATATGATTTTTTACATAAATTTTAGCAATCAAACGTTGCTTGGCAAGCGGAAAAGAACTTAAAAAATCTTTGCAAAAAAATAAGGTTTTTAAAGGCTTATAATGAGGTTTATCCATCAATTCATTAATAACAGCACTAGCGTTTTTAGTCATCTTAATATTATTTCTTTTTCTCATAAGATGATTTTAGCATTTCTTTTCTTAATTTTCTTCTGTGCTTGCGGATATAAAGGCAACCCTCAATACACAAGCTATGAACAAAATGGTTCGGTAAAAACCATTAAAAAATACGAACAATTACATAGGTGGTAAATAATGAAAAAAGCAGATATTTTAGTTTTAGACTTTGGCTCTCAATACACTCAGCTTATAGCAAGACGCCTAAGGGAACAAGGAGTTTATGCAGAAATTTTACCTTTTAATGTAAGTTTAGCTGATATTAAGGCAAAAGAACCAAAAGGTATTATTTTAAGCGGAGGTCCAGCAAGCGTATATGCAACTGATGCGTATTTTTGCGATAAAGGCATATTTGACTTAGGTTTACCTGTTCTTGGAATTTGTTATGGTATGCAGCTTATGGCACATCATTACAAAGCTACAGTTGCACCTGCAGGACATAAAGAATACGGTAAAGCAAACATAGAAGTTGAAAAAGATAGTGCTTTATTTAAAAATCTTCCAAAAAAACAAACCGTTTGGATGAGTCATTCTGATAAAGTAGAAAATTTACCTCAAGGTTTTGAAGTTTTAGCCACAAGTGAAAATAGTCCTTTTTGTGTTTTTGGCAACGAAGATAAGAAATTTTTTGCTCTGCAATTTCACCCAGAAGTGCAACACAGTGAATTTGGCAAAAATATCTTAAAAAATTTTGCTAAATACGCTTGTAATTGTGAAAGCGTTTGGAATATGGGTTCTTTTGCAAAAACTCAAGCAGAAAAAATCCGTGAAGAAGTAGGCAGTGATAAAGTGCTTTGTGCTGTAAGTGGCGGAGTAGATAGTAGTGTAGTTGCTGCACTTTTAGCCAGTGCTATAAAAGAGCAAGTTATAGTAGTTTTTGTAGACAATGGACTTTTAAGGAGCGGAGAAAAAGAACAAGTTGAATTTATGTTTAAAAATACCTTAGGTATCGATCTTATCAGCATTGATGCAAGTGAAATTTTCTTAAGTCGCTTGGCTAATGTTAGAGATCCGGAGCAAAAAAGAAAAATCATAGGAAATACCTTTATAGAAGTTTTTGAAGAAGAAGCAAAAAAACATAAAGATGTAAAATATCTCGCTCAAGGAACACTTTATACTGATATCATAGAAAGTTCTGTTGTGGGTGCAAGCAAAACCATTAAAAGCCATCATAATGTAGGGGGCTTGCCTGAAAAAATGAATCTTAAACTCATAGAGCCTTTAAAAGAAATTTTTAAAGATGAAGTGCGTGCCCTAGGACTTGAGCTTGGACTTAACAAAGAAGTAGTTTATCGCCATCCTTTCCCTGGGCCAGGTCTTGCTATACGCATTATGGGGGAAGTAAATCGCGCTAGCTTAGAACTATTGCGTAAGGCTGATGTAATTTTACTTGAAGAACTTAAAAGCACAGGTTGGTATGATAAAACTTGGCAAGCATTTTGTGTGCTTTTAAATGTTAAAAGTGTTGGGGTTATGGGGGATAACCGCACTTATGATAATGCAGTTTGCATACGCGTTGTAGATGCAAGTGATGGTATGACAGCTACTTTCTCGCATTTACCTTACGAAGTTTTAGAAAACATAAGTCGCCGTATCATCAATGAAGTAGAAGGTATAAACCGCGTTGTTTATGATATCTCAAGCAAACCACCTGCAACCATAGAATGGGAATGATCCATTTTTTCTAGCTCTTATTTTTATTATAAAATTTTTATAAAAATAAGGCTAGAATTTATTTAAGAAATTTCAAGGAAGAAATATGCATGGAAAAATAGCTATTTATATGGATTCTACAGGACGTGGAACCGTTACAAACTCAGCAAATACCTTTTTTGACTTCAATCGCCAAATTTGGAATGATAAAAAAAGTATGCCAAGTGTTGGTATGCTTGTGGAATTTAGAACTCTTTCTAGCGAAAAAAAAGCAGAAGACGGCAAGCCCGTTCAAACAAGCAAAACCATAACGGGTATAAAACCTTCAAAATTTCAAGAATTTAAAGAAGGGGATTTTATCACTGAGCATGATTTTTGGAAAACTGATAATGATGATGAATTAGAAGACTTGCAAAACTCAAGAAGAAGTGCTTATATAACAGAACTCTATAGAACAACAGACTTTGACAGTATAGAAAAAATTCCTCTTTCTTTTACTATACCTCAAGCTATACAAAAATATTTTGCCCATGAAATTTTATCCGTAGAAACACTTCAAGCCAATCTACAAGATGAAAAGGAAATTCCTTGCATACTTGATTATCTTATACTTAAAAGATTTTTATTTAAAGCTTATGATACTTTAATTTTTATGGATAATAGCATAGACCAAACCCAATTTAGCGCGTTAAAAAGCATCATGATGCATTTAGAGAATTCACATAAGCAAATGATAGCTGATCAAAAACCAAATATCACTAAAATTTTTAACGAAACTTTTTTATCTTTGCAGTGTCATTACCAAGCTTTAGTAGCCACCATAGATACAAGAAAAAATCGTCTAGCCTCACTTGAAGCACAAATGAAAACTTTACAATCTGAAATAAATCTTAAAAGCAATGCGGCCAATACAGACCCTGAAAAACTTAAAGCACGACAAGAAAGATTGGCTAAGCTACAAAAAGAAGCAGAATACTACAGAACAACACTAAAAAGACTTGATGCTATAAGGGAGGATTTTTATAAGAAAAATTACAATATTTTCGAAAATGCTTTTAAGCTTTCACGAGAAAAGCTCTTTAAAAAAATTGTCACAGGTTTAAATCTATGTGCAACCATAATGGATGTTAAAATTTGGCACTTATCTTTAAAATCATCAGGGGTTAAAAATTCTTATTTTACTATGAGCAATATAGAAAATTCTTTCTGTTCTCTTTCTTTTGCAGAACATTACTTAAGTCGCTTAAATAAATCCGCTCTAAATCCTTTTGACCAAAAACTTTTAGTGTATATTCAAAAAATTACAAAAGAACAAAGAAAAAAATTTTTAGTTGTCACATCGGATTTAGATTTATTATGTAAATTAAAAATTGAAAACTTTTCACAAAATCCATATTATTTAGTAAAATACGCACCTAAAAAAGTGAATTATCAGTCTTTAATGCGTGATAACACCTTTGATATAGTCTATATTGATGAAAAACATGTTTGGGAAAATGTTGCCGATATTATTTTACAAGGAAAGCATTTTGACAAATCAGGAAAAACCAAATTTAAACTGATTTAAGACATAGAAATTTAAGCTAAATTAAGTTATAATTTCCTTGCCTAAACAGTTTGTGGTATTTAAAGTGATCCAACACATTTTTATTAACTGCGATTGTGTGATTTACCGTGTTCTGTGGCATCGTTTGAGCTTTGAAAAAAGCGAGAAGTTGCAGCCTTTAAAAATTACCTAGCGGTTTTCTTTGACTTTTTGGGGTCAATCTTTGTTAAACGGCTGTTTGGGTTTAAAAGGAGATATAAATGAAAATAATGATTTTGGGTAGTGGTGCAAGAGAATATTCTATTGCTTTAGCCTTAAGAAGAGTAGACAAAAATTTAGAGTTTTATTTTGCTCCTGGAAATGGCGCTACCGAAAGTCTTGGAACAAATTTAAACCTAAAAGATCCAGTAGTTTTAGCAACCTATGCGAAAGAAAAAGGTTTTGATCTTTGTATAGTAGGAAGTGAAAGTTTTTTAGCTGAAGGTGTTGTAGATATTTTTAAACAACAAGGACTTGCTATTTTTGGGCCAAGTAAAGCTGCTGCAATGCTTGAAACCTCAAAATCTTTTATGAAAAGCTTTCTTAAAAAATACCGTATCAAAACAGCCAAATTTTTAAACACAAATGATATTGAAAAAGCAAAAAATTTTATACATAGTTTAACCCCTCCTATAGTAGTAAAAGCCGATGGACTTTGTGCAGGAAAAGGTGTTATCATAGCTAAGACTCATGAAGAAGCTATAGAAGAAACAGCTAAAATGCTGAGCGGAGAAAGCTTTGGAGATGCTGGAAAACTCGTTGTAATTGAAGAATTTTTAGATGGTTATGAATTAAGCATTTTTGCAGTATGTGATGGCAATGATTTTGTTTTACTTCCTGCAGCACAAGATCACAAAAAATTACTCGATAATGATCAAGGGCCAAATACTGGCGGAATGGGTGCTTACGCTCCTAGCTCTTTAGCGAATGAAAGCTTGCTTAGAAAAGTTCAAAAAGATATTATTTTACCGACTTTAGCAGGCATGAAAAAAGAAGGAGCGGAATTTTGTGGTGTTTTATTTATAGGTGCTATGATCGTTGGAAATAAACCTTATGTATTAGAATTTAATGTTCGCTTTGGCGATCCTGAATGTGAAGTTTTAATGCCTTTAATCGAAAATCCTTTGGAGCTTATTTTAGCTGCTACTCAAAGACGCTTAAGACACACAAAAATCAAAATCAAAAAAGAATTTGCAGTAGGGGTTGTATGCGCGAGTGAAAACTATCCTTACAAAAGTTCACCAAAAAGTGAAATTACTGTAAATAACATTCCTGAAAACTCTCATATCTCTTATGCTGGAGTAAGCCTAGAAGATGGCAAATTAATGGCTGATGGTGGAAGAGTTTTGGTTTGCGTTGGCACAGGAAAAAGTATAGAAGAAGCGCAAAAAAATGCTTATAAACTTTGTGATAATGTAAATTTCAAAGGAAAGCAATACAGAAAAGACATCGCTCATCAGGTTCTTAAATGAAAGAAAATTTACAAGACCGCTTAGAGCGTGAAAATCTAAAAATAGCAAGTTTTGGAAAAAGAGTTCTAGCTTTTTTAATCGATGATATGATTATTTCTTTGATTGTGTTTATCATTTTTTATGATCGTCTAATCCAAGCAAAAGATTTATTTGAAACAACTCAAATTATAGGAAATTTTTATCTTGGCTTCATCTTGCTTCATTTTAGTTATCAAGCAATTTTTACTTATCTTTATGGGGCAAGTTTGGGAAAAATATTATGCAAAATTATCATCTTGGATGAAAATCTTCTTGACAAACCCAATCTCATCCAAAGTTGCATCAGATCTGCCATAAGACAGGTTAGTGCTATGGCATTTATGCTTGGATTTGCTTGGGCTTTAAGCAATGATTTACGCAAAGCTTGGGAGGATTATCTAGCAAGGACAATAGTAGTCGATGTGGCGTAAATTTTCCTTATTGCTAGGAACTAGCATAGCTTTAAGTGCAGCACAAGTTGATATTTACGCTCTTGATGCAAAAAAAGAAGGTGATATTCTTACTGCAAACAATGATGTTATTATTTTTTCTGATTTTTATTTCATCACTGCCAATAAAGCAATTTACAATGAAAAAACCGGAGATGTTGAGCTTTTTGGCGATGTTAACATCCTAAGGGGACAAAACGAAAGATCACATTCTGATTATGCTAAAATCAACCTAAATTCCAATCAAGCCGATTTTAGTAATTTTTTCTTTTCCAATAACAATCTTGAAGTATGGTTTCAAAGCAAAACAAGCCATCTAAATGATAAAGTCTTTGAAAGTAAAATTTCAGCAGTTTCAAGCTGCAATGTTGAAGATCCTGATTGGGAAATTCGTTTTTCAAAAGGCTGGCTTAACCGGGAAACCAATTTTGTTCATCTTTACAATGCAAGATTATATGTTAAAAATACCCCGGTTTTTTATCTACCTTATTTTGGATTTAGTGCTGATACTCATAGACAAAGCGGACTTTTAATCCCAAAAATCGTTTTAAAAAGTAGCGAAGGCTTATACTATGAACAACCTATTTATATTGCCACTCAAGAAAATTGGGATTTAGAACTTGATCCACAAATTCGAACAAACCGTGGTTTTGGACTTTATTCTACTTTAAGATTTCTTGATTCTCCATATTCAACAGGAGAATTAAATTTTGGTGCTTTTAGAGAAAATAGCTCCTATTTTCACGATGAAAATTTGAAAAACCAAACCCACTATGGAATAGAACTAAAATACTCAAGAGATGATTTAATCAAATCTTTGCTCAGTGATAATTTTCAAGAAGGTCTATGGATAGATGCAACCTATCTCAACGATGTGGATTATTTAAATTTAGGAAGTAGAGATTATCGAGATCTTAACTCGCTTGTAACCTCCAAAATCAATTATTTTTTAGCTGATGAAAACAATTTTTATGGAGCTTATGCAAGATATTATATCGACACATCTAAACTTAGCAACAATACAACCTTGCAAGAATATCCAAGCTTTCAATATCATAGATTTTTAAATAACCTTTTTGATGAACGCTTACGTTATTCATTTGATGCTTCATTTCATAATTTTTACCGACCTGCTGGTTCTTATGCAAATGAGTTAAATTTAGACTTGCCTATCTCGTATCACAATGCTTTTTTTGGAAACTTTTTACACTTTACTTTTACAGAAAGATTTTATGCTTCTTTTGTAAATTATAGCAACGATCCCGAAAGAAACCATGAGCATTATTTTAGAAACACTCATGATTTTAATCTCTACACCGATCTTTCAAAAGCTTATGAAAATTTCTTTCATACTTTAAATTTAGGAGTGAATTACATTTTACCAGGAGCAAAATCAGGTAAAATCACGCAAGATTATCTTGAAGAATACGACAAAGAAAACGAACATACAAGTCTTTATGCTGTACAATATTTCTATAACAACGAAGGACAAAAAAAACTCAAACACAGATTTTCACTTGACTATCTCAATAAACAAAATAAATTCTATGAACTTGAAAATCTTTTAACTTATTATTTTAATGAAAACATCAATCTCAACAGCGAAGTGCTTTACTCTTATGAGCAAAGTCGCTTTACCAATGTCATCAGCCAAATAGAAGTCAATACAAATTCAAAATTTAATTGGATGTTTTCTCATGCTTATCAAAACGATGAGTATGGAAAATATAGCTTTATTGGCACAAGAGCAAATTATATTGCCACACCTAATTACAATTTATTTGGTGGAATTTGGTTTGATACTCAAAGAGCTCATGCAAACATGTGGGAACTTGGCTATACCTATCAAAGAAAATGTTGGAACTATTCTTTAATGTATAGAGAAAGAATCGATCCACAACTCACAAGTGGTGGTATCACAGCTAAAAATCAAAGCGGAGTTTATTTTATTTTCAACTTCTATCCTTTAGGAGGAGTAAAATACGATTTCTCTTTAGCAGAAAGTGAAAACAAAATTTAAAAAGGATGAAATTTGCTAAATATTTTAAAAAATTTTACGAATTTATTATCTGGTAAAAAAGGAAAAATAATGCAATACAGCATAGAAATTAACAAAAATACAGAAATATTTGATATAGATAAAGTCGCCAAACAAGCTGCTGGTGCTGTTTTAATGAGACAAGGCAAAAGCGTTGTTCTAGCTACAGTTGCAAGAGAAGAAAAACAAGTTGAAGAAGATTTTTTACCTCTAACCGTCCAATACATCGAAAAAGCTTATGCCTCGGGCAAAATCCCTGGTGGTTATGTCAAAAGAGAAACCAAGCCAAGTGATGCAGAAACCTTAACAGCACGCATCATTGATAGAAGCTTACGCCCTCTTTTTCCAAAAGGCTATGCTTATCCAACTCAAATCGTTGTGATGGTTCTCTCAGCCGATCCTAAAGTAGATTTGCAAGTAATGAGTTTAAATGCCGCAAGCGTGGCACTTTATCTTAGTGATATACCTATGAAAGCTCCAGTATGTGGTGTTCGCATAGGAAAGATAGATGGAAATTTCATACTCAATCCAAACAATGAAGAGCTTCAAAATAGCACTCTAGATCTCTATGTAGCAGGTGTAAAAGATGAGCTTTTGATGATAGAAATGAGAGCCTTACCTGATCAAAAAGAAAATGAAATTTTTATCGAAGCTCCTTATGCTGATGTTTTAACTCAAACCACTTCACAAAATATGAATGAACTTAGCGAAGATGAAATTTTAGAAGCTCTAAATTTAGCTCAAAAAGCTATATTAAATGGCTCAAATGCTTATGAAGAAGCCTTTAGCAAACACAAAAAAAATTCTCAAATCGAACTAAAAAATGAGATTGAACATCCTGAAATTTTAGCTTTTATAGAAAATAATTTCCAAAAACAAATCAAAGAAGCCATCAACCAAATGGCAAAAAGCGAAAGAGCAAGCGCACTAAATAAAATTGCTAAAGAAATTTTAAATCTTGAAATCGCTAAAGACTGGAGCGAAGAAAGTATCTTAAATACCTTAGCTAAAGTCAAACGCAAACTTATTCGTGAGCAAATTTTAAATGAAGGCAAAAGAGCTGATGGTAGAAGTTTAAACGAGGTGCGTCCTATCAGTATAGAAACCAATCTCTTGCCAAACGCTCATGGCTCTTGTCTTTTCACTCGTGGACAAACTCAAGCTCTAGTGGTTGCAACCTTAGGCGGAGAAAACGATGCTCAAATGATAGACTTGCTTACAGAAAAAAATCCTATAAGCGAACGCTTTATGGTAAATTATAATTTTCCAGGTTTTTCAGTAGGCGAAGCAAGTCCTATCAAAGCTCCAGGAAGAAGAGAGCTAGGACATGGAAATTTAGCCAAAAGAGCACTTTATCCAAGCATAGATGAAAACTATCCTTATGTAATCCGCTTAGTCAGTGAAATTTTAGAAAGCAATGGCTCAAGTTCTATGGCAACGGTTTGTGGCGGATCTTTAGCCCTAAAAGCAGCAGGAGTGCCAAGCTTAAAACTTGTTGCAGGAGTAGCCATGGGGCTTATCTTTGAAGATAGCAAATTTGCTGTTTTAACAGATATCATGGGGCTTGAAGATCATGATGGGGATATGGACTTTAAAGTAGCAGGAAGCAAAGACGGCGTTACTGCTCTTCAAATGGATATAAAACTAGGCGGAATCGATCAAGAAACACTAAAACAAGCTTTATACCAAGCCAAAGAAGGAAGAATTCACATCCTAAATATCATGGAAGAAGCTGCCAAAGAAATCGTAGTCAATGAAGAAGTTTTACCTAAACTTGAGCTTTTTAGCGTTGATCCTTCAAAAATCGTTGATATCATAGGGCAAGCTGGAAAAACCATCAAAGAAATCATAGAAAAATTTGGCGTTTCTATAGACTTAGATCGCGAAAAAGGTGAAGTAAAAATAGCAGGTAATCAAAACGAGCAAATCAAAGCCGCAAAAGACTACATCATAAATATCACAAGCTCTCAAAAAGGAACTAAAAAAGGCTCTAAAGACAAAGATATATCAGACTTTGAACTTGGGCAAGAATTTCAAGGTATTATTAAAAAAATCGCTCCTTTTGGAGCCTTTGTGGAACTTAAAAATGGTGTTGATGGTTTATTGCATAGTTCAAAAAGCAAGCATCTTAATTTAAGCGAAAACCAAAGCTTAAAAGTTAAAATCAGCGAAATTAAAAATGGAAAAATTTCTGTGGATTTGTGCGAGTGAGTGAATTTCTAACTCACCCTTTTGAGCCTTTTTTTGACAAGGATTCTAGAATCTTAATTTTGGGCTCTTTTCCTTCTATCAAATCAAGACAAGACGGCTTTTATTATCAACACCCAAGAAATCGTTTTTGGCCTATACTAGAAACACTTTTTGATGTAAAATTAGAAAATATCACAGAACAACAAGCCTTTTTAAGAAAAAAACATATCGCTCTTTGGGATGTACTTCAAAGTTGCAAGATAAAAAATTCAGATGATAAAACCATAAGCTATGCAAAAGCCAATGATTTAAACCTAATCCTTTCTCAAGCTAAAATCCAAGCCATTTTTACCACCGGACAAAGTGCTTATAAATTTTTTACTAAATTTCACTCTCATTTAAAAGCCGTAGCCCTACCCTCAACTTCTCCTGCAAATTTAAATTTTTCTTTTGAACAGCTTTTACAAAACTATGAAATAATCAAAAAATTTACAAAATAGCAAACTAAGCATTACCCAAGCAAGAAAAGAAAAAAGGCTAGTTTACATCTAACTTTTGTGTGTTATCTTTAAATTCAAATTCCACTCTCTTAGCCCCAAAACCTTTAGCAATAGCTTCTAAAGTATCCTTAGCGCTTTTATGAATTTTGCTTTCTAAATTTTGGATAAGATTTAAAGACAAGTCTTTAACCTCATCTTTGGCTTCTTTTATGAGTTTGTTTTTATCACTTTCGCTAAAACTAATCCCCGTACTATTGATAGAATCAGGTAGTAAAAAAGGTAAAAATTTAGCATTTTTTTCATCATAAAATTTCATATCTATGATGCTGTGTTTATATCTACACTCTGGCATGATGATCTTATAAGCATCGTCCCCTAAAGGCAAAATATCAAAGTTTTTATCCCTTAAATCATACAAGAAAGTGATCTCAAATTCAAAAATCAAAGCAATCTGTCTTTCACTCAAAGACCATCCTAAAAGATTTTTCCAAATTCCATTAAAAGCGCTATCTTTTTTAGTGACAATCTCTTTACTAAAAACTTGAAAAACACTTAATTCTCCTATGGATTTAAGCTGCATGATATCGCTAAAACTTTGCGTGCTTTTTTCTTCTATTTTAGGGCTTTTATACTGCCTAAAAAGCACTACAAACAAAAGTACAAGTAAAATCATCACTAAAACAAATAAAATCATTTCCATTTTAAACCTTTCTAAATTTATAAACCTTGATTTGAAAAGATATATTTTTTCTCAAACGCTAAGAAAATAAAAGCATTAATGATAAAAATCAAACACACAAAAGTAAAAACAAATTCCACGCTAAAATGAGAAGCCATAAGCCCTCCACCAAAAGCACCGCAAAAATTTCCCAAAAATTGACAAGTTTGATTAAAACCAAAAATCACACTTAAATTTTTAGCACTCACGCTTTTTTTAAGCAAGGCATTCACACAAGGCAAAAGCCCTCCAAGTCCTACACCTATAAGTAAACGCACGAAAATAAGCATATAAACATTACTTGCTACAGCCTGCAAGTAAAAGCAAATTCCACAAAATATCAAAGCTATCAAAATAATCTTACTAGGCCCTATCTTATCGGCGATTTTTCCAAGTTTTGGTGCAAAAAAAAGATTACTAATCCCACTTGCAGCCACTACTATACCTGCCCAAAGAGCCAAATTTCCACCTTGATGAATTTGCTCAACATAGATACTTAAAATTGGCATCACTCCAAAAGTGCCAAATTGTATCACAAAAGTAGTGATAAAAAGAACGATGATAAGGGTTTTGTTTTCTTTTACTTTTTGAGTATTTTTCTTCGCCTCTTTTTGAATTTTTCTCTCATGGATAAAAAAATAAATCGTCACAAAAGAACAAGCGATCAAAAAAGCCACCACATCAAAAACCGCACTAATGCTAAAAAATTCAGCCACAAAGCCACCAAACAAAGGCCCAAGCAAACTTCCACTTATAGAAGCCGTAGAAAGAGTTCCTAAAGCATAAGCCACTTTTTCTTTAGGCGCTATCACAGCGATAAACACAACAGCAGCAGAAGTAAAACCTGAAATTATCCCTGTTAAACCCCGCACAAAAACCACTTCTAAAGCACTATGAGCAAAGCTAAGCCATAAGGTTAAAACCGACATTCCAAAACTTGCACGAAGAAGCATATTTTTATAACCATACTTTGCACCCAAAAAAGCCCATAAAGGTGAAAAAACAGCCATAAAAAGCGGAGTGATCCCAAAAGCAAGTCCTGAGTAAAACGCTATTTCACTCGTATCAACATGTCCTAGTTCTTTGATATAAAAAGGCAAAATCGGAGCGATTTGACTAAGCCCCATGCTTGTGGTAAAAACACCAAACCAACACACAAGCAAAGTTCTATTGAAATTTTCCATGGATTTATTGTATGATATTTTTTATAATTTTTAATTAAAACTCAAGGATAAAAATGAAAAAAATACTCTTTATATGCTTAGGCAATATATGCCGTTCGCCTATGGCAGAATTTATCATGAAAGATCTTGTCAAAAAAGCAAATTTAGAAAAAGAATTTTTTATAAGCAGTGCTGGAACTTCAGGAGAACACGATGGAGAAGGTATGCACTATGGTACCAAAAACAAACTTGCCCAACTTAACATAGAACACAAAAATTTCATAAGCAAAAAACTCACTCAAAAGCTTTGCGATGAAAGCGATTTTTTAATCACCATGGACAATTCTAACTTCAAAAATGTTTTAAAAAACTTCACCAACACCCAAAACAAAGTTTTAAAAATCACTGATTTTAGTCCTAGTCTAAACTATAATGAAGTCCCTGATCCTTGGTATAGTGGGAATTTTGATGAAACTTATAAAATTTTATCCCTAGCTTGTAAAAATTTACTTGTTTTTTTATCAAAATAATTTAAAACAACTATATATTACTTCTCGTTTACTTTTTAGACTTATACTTCTAAACGAACCGAAAAACATTCATAAGAAAAACTCCTTAAAATTACACGCCTAGCTTAAATCCCTTTAGCTAGGCTTTTCTTTAGATGTTTTTATCCTTCAGATTTAAAATTTTTACTATTTTAAGTGCTTCTTAAGAAAAAACTCCAAATTTATGTGCTACAATTACGATGTTTTATTAATTTTTGACAAGGAGAATTCTCATGAAACTAGTTAAACTTAGTTTAGTTGCAGCTCTTGCTGCAGGTGCTTTTTCAGCAGCTAACGCTACTCCACTTGAAGAAGCGATCAAAGATATCGATGTATCTGGAGTATTAAGATACAGATATGAAAGTAGCAATCCATGGAGCAATGATAATTTTGGTTCTGGTATTTCTGGTAAACAAGATCATAAATACAGAGCACAAGTTAACTTTAATGCCGCTATAGCTGATAACTTCAAAGCTTTTGTTCAATTTGACTATAATTCGAAAGATGGTGGTTATGGTGAAAATAGCATCAGCAACACAAGTGATACCTTAAGTGTTCGCCAATTATATTTAACTTATACAAATGAAGATGTTGCAACAAGCGTAATCGCTGGTAAACAACAACTAAACACTATCTGGACTGATAATGGAGTTGATGGTTTAGTTGGAACAGGTATTAAAGTAGTAAACAACAGCATCGATGGTTTAACTCTAGCTGCTTTTGCAGTAGATAGTTTCAACGAAGCTTCAGACTCTACTGTAATAATCACTCAAAATCCTAATAATAAAATTACAGGAGTTCAATTTAATCGTGGAAATCCTCAAGGTGATAGCGATACAAGCGGTGCTTTAAACTGGGATAAAAATCTTTATGGTGCTGCTGCCATAGGTTCTTATGAATTCTTAGGTGGACAATTTAATCCTCAATTATGGTTAGCTTATATGAGTGATAATGCATTCTTATATGCTGTAGATGCAGCTTATAGCACAACTATCTTTGATGGAATCAACTGGACTCTTGAAGGAGCTTACCTAGGAAATTCCTTGGATAGCAAACTTAAAAATGCACTTTCAAATCATGCAGCTAACGGTAATTTCTTCGCTTTAAGAGGTAGTGTTGAATTAAATGGTTGGGATGCTAGCCTTGGTGGTTTATACTATGGTAAAAAAGATAAAGTTACTTTAACCACAATTGAAGATCAAGGTAATCTTGGCTCTTTGCTTGCAGGTGAAGAAATTTTCTATACTAATGGTTCTAATTTAAATGGCGATATTGGTAGAAATATCTTTGGTTATGTAACTGCTGGATATACTTTCAACGAAGCTGTTCGCGTTGGTGCTGACTTCGTATACGGTGGAACAAAAACAGGTGAAATTGGCAACGGTGGTAAAAAACTTGAAGCAGTTGCAAGAGTAGATTACAAATACTCTCCAAAACTTAACTTCTCAGCATTCTACTCTTATGTAAATGTTGATACAGATCCTGAAAGCACTCATCACGATGCTGTAAGACTTCAAGCTCTTTACAAATTCTAAGAAGCTTTCAAGTCTAACTTCAAGGCGGAGTAAAACTCCGCCTTTTTTTATGCCTGATTTTTAAAACTTAAATTTATATAAAATTTTCCCAAGCTAAAAAGCTTTAGGAAAATTAGGACTTAAACCAATTAGCGATTTTTTCAAAAAGCCCTTTTTGCTCTTGATGCATACCATCTTTGATACCAAAACTTTCACTTAGTTTTTCTAAAAGTTCTTTTTGTTCATCGTTTAAAGAAGTTGGGAATTTGATAGAAATTTGAACGATTTGATTTCCTATGCGAGAACTATGAACATCTTTTACTCCTTCTTTTTCAAGAACAAATCTTTGCCCATCTTTAGCACCCTTTGGTAAATTTAAACTTGCTTCACCGCGTATGGTAGGTACTTTTATACTCTCTCCTAAGATAGCTTGAGTAAAAAACACTGGAAATTCTATATATATATCATCATCATCTCTTATAAAAGTATCATCTTCAGCAGCGATGATCTTAACATACATATCCCCTCTAGTGCCATTTTTTAAGATATTGCCTTTAGCATTGACACGAAGTTTCATACCTGTATCTACACCTTCTGGGATATTAAGCTCGACACTATCTTTGCTTTCATTATAACCTAAACCTTTACAATCGCTACATTTTTCACTAGCTTTTTCTCCACTTCCTTGACAATCAGGACAAGTTTGTGCAAAAGTAATAAAACCTTGAGAAATTCCAACCTGTCCCCTACCTTGACACTTTGGACAAGTTTGAAGTTTTCCATCTTTAGCCCCTGTTCCATTACAAGTTTTACAAGAGCATTTATAAGTAAAGTCTATATTTTTCTTACAACCAAAAACCGCTTCTTTAAAACTTAATTTTAAATTAACGATAAAATCTGAAGGGATTTTCTCATCATTTGAACTTTTTCTACGACGCGATGATGAGCCAAAGCCTTCTCCAAAAAAACTAGAAAATATATCTCCTAAATCTTCAAAACCACCAAAACCTGAGCTACTAGAACCAAATCCACCGCCTTTTAAAGCATCTTTTCCATATCTATCATAAATAGCTCGCTTTTCATCATTACTTAAAACTTCATAGGCTTCATTAACAAGCTTGAATTTATCTTCTGCTTCTTTATCGCCTTGATTTCTATCGGGATGGTATTTTAAAGCCATTTTTCTATAGGCTTTTTTTATGGTTTCTTTATCAGCACTTTGCGTGATTTCAAGAATTTCATAATAACTTATTTCCACATTATTCCTTTAAAAAATTTAAAATTTTGCTAGAATTTTAATCTTAAAAATTCAAAAATCTAATTTTAGCAAAAATAAAATCAATAATTTATCAAATTTTAAATAAAATTATGCAAATATTATAAATCTTAGATAAAAATTTAAAGGATGCCAAAATGATTAACGTGTTGATGATAGAAGATGATCCTGATTTTGCGCAATTATTATCTGAATATTTAGCGCAATTTAATATTAAAATCACAAATTTTGAAAATCCTAAAAGTGCTTTAAATGTAGGCATCCAAGGCTATGATTGTCTAATCTTGGATTTAACTTTACCAGGAATTGATGGTCTTGAAGTTTGTAGAGAAATCAGACAAAAAAGCAATATTCCCATTATTATCTCATCAGCTAGAGGCGACTTAAGCGATAAGGTTGTAGGGCTTCAAATTGGTGCTGATGATTACCTACCAAAGCCTTACGATCCAAAAGAAATGTATGCAAGGATTATGAGTCTTATTCGTCGCACAAAAAGAGTTGAACACGCAAATAATGAAAATATTAATTCTGCTTTCAAAATCGATGAGAGAAGGCATGAGATCACCTATGAAGATAAGGTTTTAACACTTACTCCTGCTGAGTTTGAAATTTTAGAATACCTTATCCAGCAGCACGGATATAGCGTTTCAAGAGAACAGCTTGTAAGTCGCTGTAAAAATCTAAAAGATAAAGATTCTAAAAGTCTTGATGTTATCATTGGTCGATTAAGAGTAAAAATAGGAGATAGTTCAAAATCTCCAAAACATATTTTTTCTGTTAGAGGTATAGGATATAAACTAATAGGATGACAAAAAATTATTCTATTTATACCAAGCTAATTATTTTATTTGTTGTTACTTTTTTCTTAGTTTGTGTGCTTTTTATCGTTCTTTTGAAAATAGAAGGAAGTGCTTACAACGAAGAAGAAAGTTTAAAACAAGAAAATCTTATAAAAAATTTACTCATCTCCTATGAAAACACTTCAGGTGCTAAAATAGGATCCTATCTTGAAAATAGCGGTTTTAATACTATACAAAATCCCTATCTTGTAAAAAGCATAAGAAATAATGGACAATCACTTTTTAAAGCAAATGGAGAATTTTGCACCCTTTCTTCTTTAAAATATCATAGCAATCTTTATTTTGATGTTCAATGTAAAGATTTTGATGGCTTATATGAAGAAAATACTAGCGATAGAGTTTATAATCTTTTATTAATAGGATTTTTTTCTTTTTCTTTGTTGGTTGTTTTTATGTATTTTTCGGTATTAAAATCTTTAGAACCTTTAAAAAAATTAAGAAGGCAAGTTGCTAAAGTTGCAAATGGGGAGCAACCTGATTTTTTAGATTATCAAGAAGATGAAGTAGGAAAAATCGCCTTTGAATTTCAAAAAGCTTTTAAAAAAAATCAAGAATTAATCCAATCAAGACAACTTTTCCTAAGAACAATTATGCATGAGTTAAAAACCCCTATAGGAAAAGGGAGAATTATTTCTGAAATGATCAAAGAAGACAGACAAAAAGAAAGACTTATCGCTATATTTTTACGTATGGATTCTTTGATCAATGAATTTGCCAAAATCGAAAATTTATTTTCAAAAAACTACAACTTACACTTTAAACCTAGTCGTTTTAGCACTATACTTGAGGAAGCTAAAGAACACCTTATGAGAGATGATTTTAATAAAGTTGTAAAAGTCGATATCAGAGATGATGCTTTAATCAATGTTGATATGGAAATTTTCTCTGTAATTTTAAAAAATCTTATCGATAATGCCTTAAAATACTCAAACAATGGCACTTGTGAGCTTTTTTGTTGTAAAGAATGTTTTACCATTAAAAATCCAGGCAAGCCTTTAGCAGAGCCTATAGAACATTATCTTGAAGCTTTCGCAAGAGAAAAACACAATCAGGTCAAAGGTATGGGACTAGGACTTTATATAGTTTCAGAGGTATGTAAACTGCATAATTTTGATTTGATTTATTTTTATGATGATGGAAAGCATTGCTTTAAAATTTTCTTTGGAGATAAAGAAAAATAATGGCAAAAGGCCTAGAAAAATTCAACGAACTTGTTGAAAGTTTTGCAAATTTACCTACCATAGGGAAAAAAACCGCCATAAGGCTTGCTTATCACCTTTGCATAAATAATCAAATCGATGGTATGAAACTCGCACACAATATAGAAAATGCTATCCGCTTTATAAAACCTTGTGAGCAATGCGGTGCTTTAAGTGAAAATGAGCTTTGCGAAATTTGCAGCGATGAAGAAAGAAATAAAAACATTTTATGTATAGTTGAAAGCCCAAAAGATATACTAACACTCGAAGAGAGTCAAAGCTACAATGGGCTATATTTTGTTTTAGATGAGTTAAATGAAGAAAAACTTGAAAAACTAAAGCAAATCATACTTAAGCTAAATATCTCTGAGCTCATTTTTGCATTGACACATAGCATTAATTCTGATGCAACTATCTTTTTTATAGAAGATAAATTTAAAGATTTAAACCTAACTTTTAGTAAAATCGCTCAAGGAATTCCAAGTGGTGTAAATTTAGAAAATGTGGATTTAATCTCTTTAAATAAAGCTATGAATTTTAGAACAAAAATTTAGAAATTTTTATAAGAAATATCGGCTAATTCTTGCAAGGAAAAATCTGCAATCTTTTCATAAATAAAACCTTCCTTGCTTAAAAAATCAAGTAAAGTTTTTTCCATGATTTTAGCCCCTTGTATAAGCTCATCTGAGAGCTTAAAACTCATCGCTTCAATACGCTTTGGCACACAAGCTAAGATGTGTGTTTTAGGCAAATCTCCTGCAAGTTCCATGTATTGTAAGGTTTGAAGCATTTCTATTTCATGAGCACTTCCACTCCAGCTAATTTTATTAGGCATAGCATCATAAGGAAAGAAAAATACATCTCCTATACTCGCATCTTGCGCTTCTATGCAGTCTAAAACGATAAGTCTATCGTACCTAGCGATGATATAGCTAAGTTGCAAAGCTAAAGTTCCACCATCAATAAAATCTAAAGTAAATTCAGAATGATTGAATTTGTAGTTTTTTTCAAGTTGTTTGCAAAGATGAACGCCTAAGCCTTCATCTGCAAACATGATATTGCCTATTCCAAGGACTAAGAATTTCAATGCTTTTCTTCTTTTACAAATTTATATCCGCTAATAATAGCATCCATAGCACCATCTTTACCTTTTACTGCGTTAAAAATCGCCATGTAAATATGTACTGGTACAAAAATCATAATCACCCACATCAAAATTCTATGATAAGTTCTTACATCAGCCAAACCGCCCATTGCAGCTTCAAGCGGTCTTAAAATATGATATAAAAGCCCACCTAAACCCTCATGGTAAGTATGAGTATAAAGAATAAGCCCTGTAAGAATGATACCTAGCATCACAAGATAAAAGAAAAAATAAGTTACAAATTGCAAAGGATTATAAACCCCTTTTAAATGCGGGTGTTTTCCTAAAAAAATGTAAAATTTTACTTGTTCTATCCATAATTTGATATTAAAAATATCCCATACACTTCTGCGTTCTTTTGCACTTACCTTGTCACAAAAAAACAAATATACTTTAAAAATAATACAAGCGATTAAAACAAAACCCACCGCTTGATGTACTAAACGGTATTTTGCTTGCATAAAATTTACAGGTTCGCCATTACTAATAGGACTTTGAAACACATAAGAAAGATAATACCCTGTGCCAATAAGAATCACTATAGCAATAGCTCTTATCCAGTGCGTTAAACGCAAACCTATGCTAAATTCATATTCAGCTTTTCTTTGCAATTTTTCTTCTTTGTTTTGCATGAAAGCCTCCTTATAAATTGACATTCACTTTATATTCGCTTAGATTATTGCCCTTAGTATCCATTACATGCACCGCACAAGCAATACAAGGATCATAAGAGTGAATTTTTCTAATGATTTCAAGCGGTTGTTTTACATCAGCGATTTTAAGTCCTATCAAACATTGCTCATAACTTCCACCTACGCCATTTGCGTCTTTTGGACTTGCATTCCAAGTAGAAGGCACCACAGCTTGCCAGTTTTCAATGACGCCATTTTTAATTCTACACCAATGACTTAATGTTCCGCGTGGCACATGCCCCATATAGCGTCCTTTGTATTCTTTAGAATTATCGATCACATAAGGCGCGCAAGTACTCTGATCTACTTTTAAATTTTCAACTAAATTATTAAACGCTTTTAAAGCATTATTTGCAACGATTTTTGCTTCAATACAACGAGCAGCTGTTCTTCCAAGTGTACTAAATACAGCATTTAAAGGAAGTCCTGCTTCTTTTAAGAACTCATCTACCACAGGAACAACATTTTGATTATCTTTGGCATAATTTACAACGATATTTGCTAAAGGTCCTACTTGCATAGGGTTTCCTTCATAGCGTGGAGCTTTAATCCAGCTATATTTACCCTTAGTATCAAACACTTTAGAATGAACATTATTTCCATGATGATCTACGCTTTCTCCATCTACAAGTCCTGTATAATTTGGATTTGTTTTGCCATCATAAGGATGTAAAGGTTCATTGTCTGCATACCAAGAATGAGTTGCCTCTTCAGTAATCTTATCTTCTTCTACTTCATAAACCTTGCTTAAATCTCCATTTTTGATAATACCACTTTCAAAAAGCCATTCATCTCTTCCGATTTGGAATTCTTTAAAGGTGTAAAGATTATTTACCCCTATATCGTTTAAAACACTTGCTTCATGCGCATAAGCTTTTCCTGCCATCACAAGATCAGGATAATACGCACGATTAACAAAGTCTTGTACTTCTTGGAATTTAACCATATATTCACCCATTCTTGCAGGATCAAGTAAATCCATAACGCAAGTTACACCACCAACAGTTAAGCTTTGTGGATGTGGATTTTTAGCTCCAAAAATCGCCATACATTGAGCAATGATTCTTTGGATTCTTAAACATTCTAAATAGTGAGAAAGAACGATTAAATTTTGCTCAGGACTTAAACGATAAGTTGGGTGACCATAGTACGCATTAGCAAAAGGTCCTAAATTTCCTTTATCTACGAAAGTTTTAAGTCTTTGTTGCACTTCAAGAAGTTTATCCGCACCTGTTGCATAAGGATTTGGAGTGTATTTAAAAGCTTCATCGCTTGCTTTTTTAACATCAGCACTTAAAGCACTTACCACATCAGCCCAATCAAGCCCATGAAGTTGATAAAAATGTACAATATGATCGTGTAAGAATAAAGCCGCATTCATTAAAGTTCTTGTTAAAAGGGCATTTAAAGGCGGAGTAATACCTAAAGCATTTTCAACAGCAACTATACCTGCTTTATAATGTGAAAAAGTACAAACTCCACAAATTCTTTGTGTCATAAAACCCGCATCTCTTGGATCACGCCCTTTTACTATGGTTTCAATACCACGCCACAAAGTAGAGCCAGCATAAGCTTCTTTTACCACATTGTTATCATCAACAACAACTTCAACTCTTAAATGCCCTTCAATTCTTGTAATAGGATCTACGATTATTTTTTGACTCATTTTTATTCCTTATCTTTTTGCATGGAAGATATAACTGCGTGCGCTCCTATAGCAACACCTGTGAGCGTAAGCACGCCTATGCCGATTTTATCTGAAACACTATCCGCGCCCAAACCAAAAACAGTATCAAATTTACGACTAGCCATAGGCTCTTCAAAAGGTCCCATAGTATCCCAAAAATCGGGCTCAGAACAACCTATACAACCATGCCCTGCTTGAATAGGCCAAGAAGTGTGCTGGTTAAATCTCTCTCTTGAACAGTTATTGAAAGTATAAGGCCCTTTACAGCCTACTTTATAAAGACAAAAACCTTGTTTTGCTCCTTCATCTCCAAAGGCATGCACAAATTCACCCGCATCAAAATGTCCGCGTCTTTCACAAAGATCATGAATTCTTAAGCCATAAGCCCATTTTGGCCTATTATATACATCAAGTGCTGGTAACTCACCAAATAATAAATAATGAAGCACATTACCCACTATATTTTTTTCACTTGGAGGACAGCCGGGAACATTGATCACAGTTTTGCTTGTTACTTTGCTTAAAGGCTGCGCATTACTAGGATTTGGTCTTGCTGCTTGGATTCCTCCAAAGCTAGAACAGGTTCCTATAGCAAAAATAGCCAAAGCATTTTCACTTGCCATTTTTGAAAGCTCATAGCCTGTTTTTCCATGTGCACCTATGGTTAAAAAATGCTCTGTATCACCCATAGGGATACCACCTTCAACCATTAAAATGTATTTATTTTTATGCTTTTGAATGGCACTTTCTAAATTTTCTTCAGCTTGCCAACCTGCTGCAGCCATCACTGTTTCGTGATATTCTAAAGAAATATAATCAAAAATCAAACTATCAATCGTTGGAGTATCACTTCTTAACAAACTCTCACTACAGCCTGTACACTCAGCCATATGAAGCCACACAACAGGAAGTCTATCAGCAAGCTCAGCAGCTTTTGCTACCATAGGAGTAAAACTCGCTGGTAAAGCCAAAAATGCCGTCATAGCACCTGCCCATTTCATAAAATCCCTTCTAGAAAAACCTGACTTTTCTAATGCTTTTGCAATGCTATCATTGTCTTTTAAAGAAGGAAGCTTTTCAAGAGCCGATAAACGCAACTCTATTTGATGATAATCAATCATTATATTTCCTTTATAACATGAAATTTATTCTCTATAATAATAAAATAAAGGAAGTTAAAATAAAATTAAAAACTTACTCTCATAAGCAAATATTAGTATCAATCTTAATTAAAGTTTAATCATAAGCCTTTTTTGAGTTTGCGAATCAAAAATCTTGCAGGGTGAATAGCGTGGATGTATTTTTTTTCTAAACACAAGGGTTCATTATTTATCAATGCACACAAATACCTTGCCGCTAAAACACTTGTGCTAAAACCCCTTGATCCATGAGCAAAATTAAAATACAAATTACAAGACATTTTAGCTGGTTTTTGCTCCTTGTTTTTTGTCCATAATAAAGCTTTATATTCTTCTTTATAAAACACTTCATCATAAGCATTTCCAACTATCATAAAGCGATCACTCGAATAAGATCTAAAACCTACCTTAGAACCTATGATTTCTAATTTTGTATTTTTATCTATAAATTCGGCTATATTTTCTATATTTTGTTTATCATCTTCTTCTTTTGATTCTAAACTTGTATCAAGTCTATCATAACTTGCTCCAATCACTTGCAAATCATCTTTTATAGGACAAATATAAGCCTTGGAAGATAAAGGAAATGGAGAGTCTAAAAAAGGTTTTAGATGTGTAACTTGACCTCTTACTTTGCTTAATTTCATCTCATCATAAAAAACAAAATCTTTTGTATCTGCACCCATAGCATAAATCAAAACCGCATAATCACTTTTAACAATATCATTTTTAAATTTTAAAGTAAAACACTCATTTTCAAATTTATAAGCTTGAAATTCATGATTAAAATATATACAAGCTTTACTTTTTTCAAAAAGATTTTTAACCAAATTTTTTGGAAAAATCACTCCACCCTCTTCTAAAAAAGCTTGATTTTTTGAAATTTTAAACAAAACATTTTCTCTTTGTGTGTCAAATCTTTCTTGCATCAAATCATTATGTGCAAACTCCACCACACCCTTAAATTCTAAATCTAAAATTTGTCTATAAAAACGGCTTGCTTCTATAAAAGAAAGCTCTGAAAATTCCCCTAAATTTACCTTAGGCTTTAAGATTAAAGAGCTTAAAATTCCACTTTCATTTCCACTTGCACCCTTGCCTAGTTCTAAATGTTTTTCAAAAACATCTATTTCAAAACCCCTTAAACTAAGCTCATAAGCTAGAACAGCACTTGATATACCCGCACCAATAATAGCTACTTTTTTATTTTTTAAAAATGAAAATGTTCTTGAAAAATACGCTTCTTTATCTTTAAACTCAAGCTCATTTTCCAAATAAGCTTTAATCATTTCTCTTTTTCTAAAACCTTTGGTTTTTTCTACTCTAAAGCCATATTTTTTTAAATTTTTTTGCAAAAAACTTGCCGAAGAAAAGGTGCAAATTTGTGTATTTTTTTTAGAAAGTCTTGCCACTTCAAAAATTAAATTTTCATCAAACATTTGCGAGTTTTTATTTGGAGAAAATCCATCTAAATACCAAATATCAGCTTTAAAATCCAATTCTTTTAAAATAGCAATATCTTCAAAAACAAGGTCTAAAAAACAATCTTCAAAATAAAAACGATAAATCCCTTCTTTAGCCTTAGGATAAAATTTTAAAAATTGCTCTAAAAGCTCTTTAAACTCTTCATAAAATCCTAGTTTTTGGTAAATTTCTCTTAATTGTTCTTTTTCGATATAAAAAGCTTCTATACTGATATAAAAAAGTTTTTTGGGACGCTTAAAAGGAGTGGTTTCTAAAAAGCGTTTCAAAGTAAGAAAAAAATTTAAACCTATACCAAAACCACTCTCTGCGATAATAAAATTTTCTTGATTTTTCCATTCAAAAGAATGAGTATAAACAAATTTGCTTTCATTTAAGCCATCTTTGGAATTAAAATAAAAATCATCAAAATCCAAAGAAAAAGGAGTATTATCCTTAAAAATTAGCTTAGCTTTTTTCATCGGTTGTTATAAAAATAACTCTCAACTCCATCAGCAATACCCTTAACCAATAAATCTTGAAAAGCTTTATTGGCGATTCTTTTACCTTCATTTGGATGTGTAATATAGCCAATTTCAATCAAAATTGCAGGCATTTGCGCACCCACTAAAACCCAAAAAGGTGCTTCTCTTACACCGCCGTCTACAATTTTATACTTTTTGCGTGTTTGAATGAGTATATTTTTTTGTACATCAATGGCTAGTTTATTTGAAGCAACGATTTTTTCACGATTTAAGAAATTTAAAATACTTTGTTTTGAGAAATAATTAATCTCTTCAAAATCTCCTTGATTTTCTTTTTCTGCTGCTTTTTTACTTCTTTCGCTTCTTGCAGGACTTAAAAAGAAAGTTTCCACGCCTTCGCTACTTTTGGCCTTGGCAGCATTGGGTGCTGCATTAGCATGTATAGAAATAAACAAATCCGCTCTTTTATCATTAGCATATTTAGTTCTATCGCGAAGATTGATAAATTTATCCGAACTTCTAGTATAAAGCACTTTATAACCGCGTTTTTTAAGTTCATTTCCAAGTTTTAAAGCCGCGCTTAAAACTATATCTTTTTCTTTTAAACTTCCTTTTTTATCACTTAGAGCACCGCTATCTTTTCCACCATGCCCCGCATCGATAACTATAAGTTTTCCTGATTTGTATCTCGTACTTAAGGTTTTATTAAAGCTTTGAGTTGCTTTTTTATCTACACTTTGACTTGAAGTTTGCGCATGAAAACCTAAAGTGAGATTTTTATTATCCAACTTTTTTAAAAGTTTAAATTCTTTAGGAGCACTCAAAACCACACGAACAATTTTTGGATTATATTGCGTAACGACAATTGTATTTTGTCCAAAGATAAAGCTTTTTCTATTACCTTCTAACACACCTTTAAAACTTACAACATATCGGAATTTTTGATCTTTGGTTTCAAATATTGCTATTTCTTTTTCATCCAAATCATCGCTCAAATTTAACACCACAGCGTTAGAAATTTTATCCACATCTAAAACATATAAAGGTCCTTGATCTTCTTTTTCGTTATTGGTTTTTTTATCTTGTTTTTTTATTTCTAAAACTTTGGTTTTAATTTCTGTTTTTTGATCTTGCTTTTTCTCTGAAATTTTACTAACTTGCTCAGTCTTTTTTTGGCTAGTAATTTCTTTTGAAAAAATTATTTTTTCTTCTTTAAAAGATATATCAATAGGAATTTTTTCTTTAGCATAAACCACTATGCGTATGGTTTTGGGATTAAATTGTGAAATCACTAAACGATAGTCATCAAATTTAAACTCTTTTTTACCTCCTTCTAAAACCCCATCAAAATCACTAATAAAACGATAGTTTCCTTTTTCATCTAAAGCAAAACTTTTTAATTGATTCTTATCTAAATTTGTATTTAATTCAAGCTCTACACCTTGGCTTGTTTTACTTGACTTTAAAACATAAATTTTATCATCACTTTTTGTTTTAGAAACGATACTACTCTTTGGCTCTTGTGAAGTTTTAGAATCTATTTTTTCTATATTTTTTATTTGTTCATTAGGTGATTTTTTTTCACTTTTTTGAACTGTTTTTACAGGTTTAAAAGTTGACTTTTCAGTATCTTGAGAAATATTTTGAACCTTAATATCTTTAATAACAGCCTTTCTTAAAGCATTGATACTTGCTTCACTTATACCACTTTCTTTTAACTCATTAGCATATGACTTGTCGTCTAAATTTAAAGTATTTGAACTGATGATCAATCTTTTTAAGATTTCAATTTTAGTTTTTTCATCTTCATTGATAACACTTTGTATATAAAGGCTTTTTAGCTGATGATGAAATTTTACTTGCACTTCGCTTTTAGAACTGATAAAATTTTTATCGAAATTTGCAAGTTCATTTTCATAAGCTCCAAAAAGAGTTGTGAAAATAAATACTAAAAATACAAAAATTTTAGCCATTATTCACCATTAACCAATTTTTCCATAAGTTCTTTAACACTGATAAGTTTATCTAAACGATATCCATTTGCACCTGTAAAGAAAAGCCCCGTTTCTTTTTTACCTGACCACGCATCAAAAAGCCTATCTGCTATACAATACCCTACTTTAGTCGCCTCTTTTCCGCGTCCACAAGGTGCTACACAATTGCTTATACAATTGATCTTTGGACCCATTCTTTTATCTACCAAATTTAAAAGATTGGTTCTAACTCCACGAGCAGGATAGCCCACAGGAGATTTAATAAGCTCTATATCTTCTTCTTTAGAAGCTAGCAAAACGCTTTTAAACTCTTCACTTGCATCACATTCAAAAGTTCCTATGAAACGCGTTCCCATTTGAACACCACTAGCTCCTAAAGAAATAGCGTTTTCTATATCTTTTTTATCCCAAATTCCACCTGCGGCAATCACAGGAAAAGATCCCCAATTTTTAGCCTCTTCTACCACAGGAGCGATTAATTTTTCTAGCTGATAATTTGGATCTAAGCACTGCTCATAAGTAAAACCTTGATGACCTCCACTTTTTGGCCCTTCTAAAACCACTGCATCAGGTAGGCGGTTGTAACGGCTTTGCCATCTTTTGCAAATAATTTTTAAAGCCTTTGCAGATGAAATAATAGGCACTAAAGCCACATCAGGAAAATCTACAGTAAATTCAGGCAAATTTGTAGGAAGTCCAGCGCCAGAAACAATCACATTAAAACCAACCTCACAAGCATCGCGTGCTATTCTTGCATAATCATTACTTGCACATAAGATATTACACCCCAAAGGTGCATCGCCGCAAACTTTTCTTGCATTATTAATTAAAGCTTGCAAACCCTTGCGTGAGTAAAAATTTTCACTTCCATAAGGCTTAGCGTTTAATTCTTTACTCGCATGCTTTCTTTCTTCATAATATCCTGTTCCCACAGAAGAAATGATCCCAAGTCCACCATTTAAAGAAACTGCAGAAGCTAATCTATCCCAGCTTATGCCTAGTCCCATTCCCCCTTGAAAAATGGGATATTTTATAGTATGTTTTCCTATTTGTAAGGGTTGTAAATTCATTCTTTTACCTTTAATTTTGCAAATTTTCTTTTACCTATTTGTAAGATGTATTCTCCTTGTTCTAAATGCATTTGCTCGTCGCTAACTTTTTGAGAATTTACACTTACTGCATTAGCACTGATGCTTCTTCTTGCCGCAGAAGTAGAGCTTTCCAAACCACATTCAACCAAAGCCTTAGCAAGCCAAATTTTTCCTTGTATTTCAAACTCAGCCATATCACTTGGTAAAGCATTTTGAGAATGAATTCTATCAAATTCAGATTTAGCATTATTAGCCTCTTCTTTGGAGTGAAAACGCTCCGTAATCTCTAAAGCTAAATTTTCTTTAGCTTTTTTAGGATGTAAATTGCCTTGTTCTATATCTTTTTTTATTTGCGCGATTTCTTCTAGGCTTTTTTGACTTAAAAGTTCATAATATCTAAACATCAATTCATCGCTAATACTTAAAATTTTAGCATACATATCATTAGCTTTTTCTGTAACACCAATGTAATTATTTAAACTCTTACTCATTTTGTTTACACCATCTAAACCTTCGAGTAAAGGCATCATAATCACAGCTTGTTCTTTCCCTAAATTATAAACTCTTTGAAGCTGTCTTCCCATTAAAAGATTAAATTTTTGATCCGTTCCGCCCATTTCAATATCGCTTTTTAAAGCCACGCTATCATATCCTTGAAGCAAAGGATATAAAAACTCGCAAATCGAAATAGGGCTTTGTTCTTTAAATCTCTTGGTAAAATCGTCACGCTCAAGCATTCTAGCTACACTAAAAGTTGAAGTAAGCTCTACTATACCCGCGGCTCCAAGTTCATTAAGCCAAGTAGAATTAAACTTAATCTGTGTTTTTTCTTTATCCAAAACCTTAAAAACCTGTGTTTCATAAGTTTTAGCATTGATTAAAACTTGCTCTTTATCCAGCTTTTTACGCGTTGCACTTTTTCCACTTGGATCACCAATTTGTCCTGTAAAATCTCCAATCAAAAACTGCACAATAGCTCCATGTTTTTGCAAAAAAGCCATTTTTGTTAAAACCACGCTATGGCCTAAATGTAAATCAGGTGCTGTAGGATCAAATCCTGCCTTTATAAAGAAATTTTCACCCTTTTCATAATAATTTTTAATTAATTTTTCTATTCTTTCTTCATCAATAAGCTCTGCACAGCCACGCTTAACTTCTGCCAATATTTTTTTTATATCCATAATAAACCTTTTTAACCTTCTTTATAAGCATCATTTAAAGATGTAAAATCTAAAATCTTACAACGAGATTTTAATCTATCCTTGACACTATCTGGGTTGATATTATCAGGAATTTCCATTGTAATCTCAAAATAATCTACCGCCGAATTTAAATCACTTGATAAATTAATTGTTAATAAATTTATCTGCATTTTAGCTAAAAATGTCAAAAATTCCGCTAAAACACCTTTTTTATTTTCCAAAGAAAAAATCAATTTATAAGATTTAGAGATATTAGAATCCCATTTTATAAATACCATATCTTGATTATTATCTATCATTTTATCAGCTCTATCGCAAAGCTTATGATGGACAATAGCGTTACCACCTTTAACAAAAGCTAAAACAGCATCACCTCTTTTTGGATGGCAACAAAAATCAAAATCCACATTAGCGATTTTATGGTTACAATATAGAGTAAAATTTCCTATTTTTTGCTCTTTAATCTCATATTTATCAAACCAATATGACTTCTTAGCGTATTTTTTAAGACTATTGACTATATCTTTCAAATAAGCACTATCTGTTGCCACTTGTCTAATACGTCTGGCTAAATTTTCTTTTTCTATCCAAGTTTCAATTCTATTTTTATCAACTCCAAAAATAAAACTTAACATATTAATAGAACTTGCTAGATTAATCTCTCTGATTTTTTGCTTACAAAATTCCCTTATACTTGCTTTTGCTTTTCCTGTTTTAACACTATCTATCCAAGAACAGCGATAAAATTTATCATTGCTAGTAACCACTCGCACAATATCGCCATTTTTAAGCTCAGTTAACAAAGGTACTTTAATACGATTTACATAAGCACTTTTTGCATGAAGCCCTACTTTGGTATGCACTTCATAAGCAAAATCAAGAACCGTTGCACCACGAGGCAAAGTGAAAATTTCTCCCTTAGGAGAATAAACTGCAACATCTTCAACATAAAGACTATCTTTAGCATATTCATAAAGTTCAATAGCATTATAATCTTCTGCATTTTCAAGATTGTTTATACTTTGCATTGAAATATCTGTAAGCCAATCAAGACGAGGCGCAACCACGCTACCATCTTCTTTATATTTCCAATGCGCTGCTATACCAAATTCCGCAATTTTATGCATATCAAAAGTTCGAATTTGTGCTTCTATAATACTTTTAGCATCAAAAAGTGTGGTATGTATGGTTTGATAACCATTTTGTTTAGGCAAGGCTATATAATCCTTAAAACGCGAAACCAAGGGATTAAAATGTGTATGTAAAATTCCCAAAGCTAAATAACAATCGCTTACTTTTTCAACCAAAATTCTTACCCCAAGTAAATCAAGAACTTCTTCAATACCAATGCCTTTTCTTTGCATTTTAAGATAAATAGAATAGCTATGTTTAATGCGTTTTTGAATTTCAAAACTACCTTGTCTAAAGCCATTGCTCAAAAATAAAAGTTCGATTTTAGAAATAAATTCATTTAAACCTAATTGCATTTCTTGATTATTGGAATTGATATAATTGTCAATAAGCTTGTACTCATCTGGCATAAGATATTTAAAACTAAGGTCTTCCAAATAATTTTTTATGCTTGAAATACCAAGTCTATGGGCTATTGGGGCATATACAACTAAAGTTTCTTCGCTGATTCTTTTTTGCTTATCTTCTCTTAGAATATCAAGAGTAAGCATATTATGCAGCCTATCACATAACTTCACAATCAAAACCCCAACATCTTCAATGCTTGCTAAAAGCATATTTCTGAAAGTCAAGGCTGATTTAGTTAAACTTTTTTTAGATTTTGATGAAATGAGATTATCTTCTCTAATTTCTATAATTTTAGTAAGCCCTAAAACAAGTTTTAAAACCTCAGAACCAAACTGCTCTCTAAGTTCTTCTTCGGTGCAGTTTGTATCTTCGATCACATCATGCAATAAAGCAGCTAAAATATTGCTTTTATTTTCACTTAAAAATCCAACCAGTGTTGCTACTAAAATAGGATGTACCGCATAAGGCTCTCCACTTTTTCTAAACTGCCCTTCATGGCAAAATATACAGTAATCTACTGCTTTTTCAAGAATGGCATCGTGGCCACAAATTTCGAAAAGTAAAACCTTAGCAGCTTCTAAATCTTTACAATTTTTTACATTATCGATTAATTGTTCAAGTAATAATTCTTCATCGATTGGTTTCAACTAAACCCTCTAAAGTGATTTTATTTTCTGCAATTTCATATAAAGCTATATCTGCAAGTTTATTTTTATTTTTATCAAAATCCACTAAAGGAGTCGCACCATTTGCTAATTGCTCTGCTCTTTTTGCCACCACTAAAGAAAGACGATATCTATCATTGCCCATTTTTTCCAAAGCTTTTGCCGCTACTTCTTCTATTCTTTTATCCATAATTTTCTCCTTAATTATTTTTAACGATTGAACAAAGGCTAGTATCACCTTGTATAATTTTAAGCAAATTACCCTCTTCAAACATATTACAAACCACTATAGGAAGTTTGTTGTCTTTAGCTAAAGCTATCGCTGTATCATCCATCACTTTAATATTATCTTGCATAGCCTCATCATAACTTAAAGTATTTAAAAATACTGCATCATCAAATTTTTTTGGATCTTTATCATAAACTCCGTTAACTTTTGTAGCTTTTATTACCATATCTGCATCAATTTCTACAGCTCTTAAAATAGCTGTTGTATCTGTAGTAAAATAAGGATTTCCAGTGCCTGCAGCAAAAACCACAACACGACCCTTTTCTAAGTGTCTTTGTGCTCTTCTCATAATATAAGTTTCACAAAATGCTTCCATCTGAATAGCACTTTGAACCCTCACTTCAAGCCCAGAGCTTTCCAAGGCTTCTTGAATGGCAATAGCATTGATAACCGTAGCAAGCATTCCCATATGATCGCCACTTGTCCTTTTAATCAATCCGCCCTTAGCAGCACTTACTCCACGAATAATATTGCCACCACCTATAACTATGCCTACTTCTATTTGATTTTTTACAAGTTCTTTAATCTCTGAAGCTATGAATTTTAAAATAGAATTTTCTATGCCAAAGCCATTTTCACCTGCTAAAGCCTCTCCTGAAAATTTTACTAAAACTCTTTTTCTCTCTTGCATTATTTCTCCTTATTTAACTTGAAATTATATTTTAAATTCCATTAAATTTAGCTAATTTAAGCTAATGAGCTCCAAAGGATTGATATGAAAATTTTTTTGAGTTACTTCAAAAGTAAGATCATTTTTTATTCTACCCACTACGGCACCTTTTTTAATATTCTTACCAACTTTAATATTAGGAGCAATCTTATCTAAATGTGCATATATTGTATGTATGCCATTATCATGTTCAACAATAACAACTCGAGCTAGCATGCTAGTATCTTTGGCAAAAACTATTTTTCCATCTAGCACATTTTTAACAACTGCATCGCTTTTATTACTTCTTAAAACTACATTCTCGTTAAAAATTTTAAGATTATAAACAGGATCAACATAATTTCCAAATTTTTGCTTCACAGTAAAAGAATCTAATGGAGCTATGGTTTTTTTTCCTGTGTAACGCTTGACTGAACCTCCTTGATAGCTTGAACCTAATTGCCTTATTTGTTGATTATTTTTTACTATTTTAGTGTCATTTTTGCTTGAATTTACATTTTCTTTATCATTAATAATTTTTAATTGATTTAATGTTTTTCTAAGCTCTTCTTGCTGAGCTTGTAAGTCATCAAGTTTTTTTGCATATATGGTTCGATCTGTTTTTTGTTTGTTGATTTCGCTAATTTGTTTTTGTTTTAAACTTTGAAGTTTAGCTAATTGAGCGTTGTAATCCTTAAGACTATCATTGATTTTCTTAATCTGAGCTTGTTTATCATCAATAAGCCTATTTATTCCCTCATAATCTTTAGAAATTTTTAAAATTTCTTCATTTAAAACTTTGTTTAAACTTCCTAAAATTTCAAAAGCCATAAAACTTTCTTCACTTTCAATATAGCCTTGAGGGATAGGTAAATCATAAGCAAAATCTTTAGCCATTAAAGATATAAGCTTACTTTCCATATTTGATTTACTTTTAAGCAAATCTTCATTTTGGCTTGTAAGGGTGTTTAACTCTTGATTTTGAGTCTTAGCGCTTGCTTCAAGCTTAGAAGTTTGTGAATTTAAGCCTTCAATTTGTAAGCTTAAGTCTTTCAAACTTTTTTCACCATTTAAAATATCACTAGCCAAATCTTCAAGTTTTTTGTTTAGCTGTTCTTGTATACGTTTATTTTCTTCTAAACTTTTTGTTTTTTCATTTATAGCATTTGCTAAACTTATATCAACAAATAAAAAAAAACAAAAAAAGATAAGAATATTTTTTCTCATCTTTTAACCTTAAACATAACTGTATTTACACACAACAAGCAAATAAACAAAGTAGCTAAAAAAATTAAAGTCAAATGTAAAATAAAATTAATAGGTGGAAAAATAATATCTACAGCCTTTAAGCTTTCTTGGATAATAGAAAGATCAAAAATTTGGGTAAAAAAGGCAAGTAAAATAACAAAAGCAATAAAACAATCAACCACAACCACCTTATAAAGCATAAAAGATCTAAACCAAAACGGAGCTCCAAATAAACACATAATTTCAATACGATCGGTATGTTCATAAAGCCAAATTCTCATCTGTTTTAAAAACAAAACAAAGGCAAGTAAAATAATGATAAACAAAAATAACCAAAAAACAAATTTCATCAAAATAAGCAAAGAGTATATCTTATCATGGGTTTTGGAAAAAGTTTCAACCTTGCTAATGCCTACAATATTTAAAAGTTGATTTTTAATTGAATTTAGTTCATTTTGATCAGGTAAAGAATTTAATTTTAAAGTATAAAATTTTGGCAGAGAATCTTTTAAAACTTTCAAATTCTTTTCAGAAACATCATTTTTCAAACGATCGATTAAATCCTTAGGATCTAAAGATTCAAGTCCAGCAAAAAATGGCACTTTTGTTTTTACCACATTCTGATCAAGTTCAGTTTTGCTGACAACTATAATATTATAATCTTTATTAACAAGTTCTTCATAATGCTTTAAAGTTGCATTTGTAATCAAAATAAACTCAAAAGCAAACATCATAAACAATAAAGATAAAATTAAAGATAAATGTGTTTTAAAAAATTTCATTCATTTTTCCATTTTCTATATTAAAACGACGATAATCCACTCTTAAATTGCTAGGAATTCTATGTGTTACCACTATAACACAAGTTCCTAAAAGTTCTCTAGCAGACTTTAAAAGAGTCCATATAATATCAGAAGAATACTCGTCCAAATTTCCCGTTGGCTCATCGCAAAGCAAAAGCTTTGGATTATGAGCTAAAGCCCTAGCCATAGCGACGCGTTGTTGCTCACCACCACTAAGTTGATTAGGCAATTTATCTGCTTTAAAAGTTAAATTTACATGCTTTAAAAGCTTAGCAGCTTGATCATGGCATACTTTTTTACTATAACCTTTAATCATTAAAGGCAACATAACATTTTTTTCAACACTATATTCTTGTACAAGTTTATAATCTTGAAAAATAATCCCTATTCTTTGACGCAATTTTAAAAGTTCTAAATTTCCAATTTTATTCATCAAAGATCCACATACTTCAAGCTTGCCAGAAATAGGTTCTAAATCCCCATAAAAAGACTTTAAAAGCGTACTCTTGCCACTCCCACTTTTACCAGTAATAAAAACAAAATCATCATCCTTAAAAGCAAAACTCGCTTCTTTAATAACTAGTTCATCATAACCTAAAGTAAGTTTATTTGCTTGGATTAAATTAGGCATCCTTTTTCCTTAATTTCCCTTTTTAAATTTTTAAATTATGCTTTATTTTTGCTTAATTTTCAAGAAAAATTATATTTTAAACTGAACTTTTAAAATTTCTTTTAATTCATTTATCGCTTTAATATTTTCTTGAATTTTAAATGGCTCTTTAAAAGCAAAATCAATCGTTTTATCAAGATGCAAATAACAATGTTCAGGCTTATTAAAAGCTCCAAAAGCAACCTTTAAAAGCAAATTCTCATCTTGTTTATAGATGCTTTCAAAATGCAAGAAAAAATCATCTTTTTTTATAGTAATATTTTTAAAGTTCTGCTCTATTTTTTTCAAATCCTCTTTAGAAAATTCAACCGATGAGAGATTAAATTCATTTAACTCATAGTTTTTACACTCTTGGTTAAAATTCCACACCCAAAGATCATATATATTTTTTTCTTGCTTTTTCCATCTATCTTCATATTTGCTTGAAATTTCTAAATTTTCATTTTTTCTAAGACTAAATTTTGGCGCAGGAAAAGTCAAAAATTGCTCTAAAGTAAAATTAAAATACTCAAAGCTATCTGTTCTAAGCTCAAAACGACCATTTTGAACTAAAACCCTAGCACATTCTTTGCAAAAATCCTTCCCAATAACTCGCCTATGAGGCTTTTTGTCCCAAGGAACAGGAAAATGTAAAAAAATCTTTTCAACTGATTTTGATTTTAATACACTCAATAACAATCTCGCATCGCTTTGGATTAGCAAAATATTATTTACATTTTGTGCCTTAGCAAGTTTAGCTACTTGAGTTAAAGCTGGATTGTAAATTTCCACCCCTAAAATTAAAACATTTGGATTTTCTTTTGCTTGATAAAGCAAATGTCTTCCTGATCCAAAGCCTATTTCTATATAAATTTTACCTTGAAGTCTAGATAAAAGTTCATCAAAGTTATCAACGATAAATGGTGTTTTTTCAATTAAAGCATTGTTTTTAAGTCCAAAAGCTTCATTGATAATATCCTCACAAAAACCTTCTTTAAAGATTTTTAAAGCCTTTTGTAGATAACCTATTTTAGAAGGTTTTGTATGTTTATCGCCTTTAATCACAAAACCATTTTGTGCTTTTTTAATCTGCAGAAAAAAACTCTCTTCTTGAACCTTTGTATAAATAAGACTAACATTATCATTCTTAGCAAGCCAAAGAAATTCAACATCATCCTTGCTATAAGGCAGATTCATTTCTTTGATCTTTTTGCTTCTAAAATTTGGCACTACTGAGCCGCCTTAACTTTGCTTGAAGGTTCTGAACGAAGCCCAGCCGAATCAATAGCAATAACTTCATAACTATATTCCACCCCTGGTAAAGCTTTTACATCTTTTAATCGCTTTTCTTTAATGCCTTTAAAAACTGCATTTTGCTCTCCACCATAGCGTCTTACTTCATATTCAACAGCTCTAGTATCATTATCACTCCATTCTAAATTTATCCCTTCGCTTGTGCTTTGAGCCAAAATAATACTAGGAGCCAAAGGATTATCTAAAGTTCTACCCTCTACACCATCTTTTGGCATAGGACTTTCAAGACCATCTTTATCCACTATTGTTACTTTATAATACTTGCTTTTACCTGCTCCTTCTACTATATCCTCATAAGAATTTTTATCAGTCTTTGCCAAAACACTAAAAGGAAGGAAGCTTGAGCTCGTAGAATAAACTTTATAATAAGAAAAATCTTCATATGTAGGAGCATCCCAAGTTAAAATGATTTTATTAGAACCATCTGTGCTAGCACTTAAATGCTCAACTTGAGGGGGTAAAGCCTTGCTTGTAGAACTTACAACTTGACTTGGCTCACTCTTTATCCCATTAAAACTCACAGCAATAATTCTATAACTTGAATTTTCATTAGGTTTTAAATCACTATCGATGTATTCAGCGTTTAAGCGATTTTTTACTTCTGCAATTTTTTTAAATTCTTTATCATCACCTTTAGTTCTTTCAATAATATAAGAATCAACCCTAAAATCAGGATGCGGACGCCAAATAAGTTTAATACGATTAGGCAAATTGGTCACAGCTTGAATAAAAGGAACAGCTTCAAGTCTTGGAGCTGTGCTCACTTCTATAACCTTGCCATCTTCTGAAATTTGTCCTTGCTCATTAAAGCTTTTCATCATATAACGATACTTAGTACCAGGCTCTAATTTAGTATCTACATAATGAGTTTGAAACTTATCTTTAATAGTGCCTACAAGTTTAAAATCAGGATTTTCATCACTAGAACGATACAAATAAAATCCTTTGATATTTTCATTATATAAAGGCTCCCATTCAAAAGCAATATTACTCATATCACTAAGACTTTTTAAACTTTCAACCTTTGGTAAGCTTTCATTTACGGCAGGCTCTTTACTTGAAGCTAGCGAATTCATTTGCGAAACACTACAAGCGCTAAGCAAAAGAGTTAAAAAACTCAAGTAAAAACTCAAGCGAAATCTTTTCATCATTCTCTCCTAAATTAATTTGTTCAAACATAATGTTTTTAAAATCTTCCATCAAAGGTGCTTTAACAAAAATTTGCTCTTTAGTTTTTGGATGGATAAAATACAAAAAATAGGCATGCAACATTATCCTACAATCATACTTACCCTTATAACCATACAAACTATCGCCCAAAATATGGCGATTTAAACTAGCCAAATGCGCTCTAATTTGATGAGTTCTTCCTGTAAAAAGCTTAGCAGCCATCAGAGTTAAATTTTCAGTTTTTACTACATTTATAAAAGCTGATTTTGCATTTTTACTGAATTTATTTTCCTTATCTATGGCTATTTTTTTAATAGCATTAGAAGGCGAACGCATTAAAAATTTTTCTACTATAATTTTATCTTCTTTTAGTGGCAAATCAATTAACGCAAGATAAATTCTTCCCATGCTTTTATCTGCAAGCTGTTCGCTTAATCTTTGGTGGGTGAAATTATTTTTCGCTATTAGTATAGCCCCACTTGTATCTTTATCTAATCTATGAACAAGACCAGCTCTTATCTCTCCTCCTAAATTTGATAAAGTATATTTTTTTTCTATCAACCAATCCACCAAAGTGGCATTTTTAACACTACTTGCTCCATGAACGACTAAATTTGAAGGTTTATTTAAAACAAGCAAATCTTCATCTTCGTATAACACATCAATATCAAAATCCACTTCAAACTGAGGTTTTATCTCATCGTAAAGCTTTAAACTTACAATAGAAATAATATCACCATTTTTAAGCTTAAATGAATTTTTATCTTGAATTTTATCATTAACCTGTACGCAATCTTTTTCTATAAGTAAAGCAACTTGATTGCGACTTTGGTTTAATTTTTTAGCCAAAAACACATCAAGCCTTGAATTTTCATCTACTAAAAAAGTTTGCATTTTTTCCTTGGAGGTTTTGATAAATTTAAAATTTTAGTTTATAATTATAGCTTTATATTACTAACTGAAGGCAAATTTTGTTTAGATTAGATAGAAGAATTTTAACTCATTTTGACTATATGCAACCCATTTTATTTTTACCCATAATTCTTATTTCATTTTTCTTGATCTTTGAAGCTAATCCTTTTTTAGCAGAAAAACAGTTTGTTTATGCCTGTGTGGGATTGTTTGCTTTTATGGTTTTTTTCTTCTTTCCCATAAGGAAATTTATTTGGATTATTCCAGTTGCTTATTGGATTAATATTTTTTTATTGCTAAGCGTAGATATTTTTGGGGTTGAAAAATTAGGTGCTAAAAGATGGCTTGAAATTCCTTTTACTCACTTTACTATACAACCTTCTGAAATTTTTAAACCTAGTTTTATTTTAATGCTTGCTTATCTTATTTATCAAAATCCTCCTCCAAAAAATGGATACAAACTTAAACAATTCATCAAACTTAGCTTTTACATCATCTTACCTTTTTTGCTAATTGCAAAAGAACCTGATTTAGGAAGTGCTATGGTTTTACTACTTGTTGGTTTTGGAGTGCTTTTTATCATGGGAGTTCATTATAAAATTTGGTTAAGTATTGTTATAGCTATAAGTGTTAGTTCTCCTATTATTTATACACATCTTTTAAAGCCCTACCAAAAGCAAAGAATTCATGATTTTATTTCAGAAAAACCAAGCTATCAAGTAGCCCAATCAATGATAGCTATTGGAAATGGTGGTTTAACTGGAAAATCTCAAGATGAAGCTACGCAAACTCATTTTAAATTTTTACCTATTTCAACTAGTGATTTTATTTTCGCTTATATGATAGAAAGATTTGGATTTATTGGGGGATTGACATTAATTATATTTTATATTTTACTTATTTTTCATCTACTTAGTTTAAATTATAAACTTAAAGATGATTATTTTACTAGAGTTGCTATTAATTGTGTTGCATTATTTATTTTTATTTATGCGGCAGTAAATATCTCAATGACTATAGGTTTTGCACCAGTAGTTGGGATCCCTTTGCCTTTTTTTAGTTATGGTGGAAGTTCTTTTACTATTTTTATGATTTTTTTTGGAATTTTACAGCATTTAATCACTTTTAGATATTTTTGGATGGATATAAAGGCTAAATAAAATATTTTTAAGCATTAATAAGATATAATTTTATCTTTTAATTCAACTTAGGCGGATTTATAGCTCAGTTGGTTAGAGCAACCGGCTCATAACCGGTTGGTCGCAGGTTCGAGTCCTGCTAAATCCACCATTCTATTATAAGTTATAGACTCTCTCTTTAAAATAATAATTTTTAGTCCTTTAAATATTTCGGTCTTGTGTAAAAAAATATGTGATGTGATTTTTTGAAAGATAAAGTGGTGGTTAGAGGCAGAATCGAACTGCCGACACGCAGATTTTCAGTCTGCTGCTCTACCGACTGAGCTATCCAACCACTTAGTTTGATAAAGTAAAAATGTAATTGTATCTTTTTTTCTTTAATTTAAGTTTAAATACAAAAATAAAATTTTATTTCCCTTAAAGTTTTAATAAGATAGAATACCCGCTTTAGATCATTATCAAATGGAAATTTTTTGAAACAATTTGGATTAGATAGACGAACTTTTAAAATTTTACTAGCTGGTTATATTATTATTGCATTGTTTGGGGCTTTATTGCTACATTCAAGCTGGGCACATACAACTCCTGTTGATTTTTTAGATGCCTTTTTTACAAGCACATCTGCTGTTAGTATGACAGGATTAGCAGTTAAGAACACTGCGGTTGATTTTACCTTAGCAGGACAAATTATTATCTTAGCTTTGGTGCAAATTGGAGGCTTGGGATATATGGGTATAGGTTTATTTGTTTATATACTCATACGCAAAAAAGTTGGTTTTAGTGCAAGAAATTTACTAAAAGAGTCTTTATTTTATCCATCAATGGATGGTTTATTTAAATTTTTTAAAAAGGTTTTACTGTTCATTTTTACTATAGAATTGGTAGGTGCTATACTTCTTACCATGCGTTTTGCCCTTGAAATGAATTTCAAGAAAGCTTTATGGTTTGGAATTTTTCATTCTATTAGCGCTTTTAATAATTCTGGGTTTACCATATTTGAACATGGACTTATAGCTTACAAACATGATATAGCAATTAATCTTATTATCACTTCTTTGATTATTATTGGAGGGCTTGGATATTTTGTTTTGGTTGAATTATACTTTTTTCAAAGAAAAAAATTGCAAAATTTAAGCCTACATACAAAAATGGTTGTTGTTGCAAGTATTTTTCTTATTTTCTCTTCAACGCTTATTATTTTTGCTTTTGAATACTCAAATCCTCAGACTATAGGACATTTTTCATTTTTTGATAAAATTTTAAGCTCATATTTTATCGCTATTAATTACCGCACAGCAGGATTTAACACCTTAGATATGGGACATTTGCATGATGCGAGCTTATTTTTTGGATCATTGTTTATGGTTATTGGTGGTGCACCAGGAGGGACAGCTGGGGGTATGAAAGTAACAACTGTAATGGTTTTATTACTCTATGCTTATTGGAGTATCCGAGATGGAAGAGTTAGAATTTTTGGACATGAAATTCCAAGAGAAACCATATCTAAAGCTTTTATTATAGCTGTAGGTTCAGCTGTTTATATAGTAATAGCTGTTATTTTGCTTTCCTTGCTAGAGTCAAATTTTGATTTTATAGCCTTACTTTTTGAAACTTCTTCAGCTTTTGCAACCGTAGGAATTTCGGTAGGAAATGGTGGAACTTTATCTTTATGCGCTTTGTTTAGCGATCCCAGCAAGGTGATTATCATCATTATGATGCTAAGTGGCAGGATAGGTGTTTTTGCTTTTTTACTCTCGGTATTCAAACAAGACAAAGCTATTCATTTAAAATTCCCTGAAGGAAAGGTTAATTTATAAAGGTAAAATCGTGAAAAATCTTAATTATGGAATTATAGGACTTGGAAAATTTGGCTCAGTTGTAGCAGATGAACTCATTGCTGGAGGTCATACTGTTATCGTTGCGGATAAAGATGAGGAAACTTTAAAAAGTATACAAAATCCTCCAAGCTATGCTTATATTTTAGATTCTACAAATATTTCAGCTCTAAAAGAAGCAGGCTTTCATGATGTTGAAGTTGTTATTGTTAGCATAGGAGAAAATGTTGAAAAATCAATCCTTACCCTTATGGCGCTTAAAGATATAGGTGTTAAAAACATCATTGCTAAAGCAACCTCTAATATCCATGGTCAAATTCTTTCTAAGTTAGGTGCAACAAAGGTTATTTATCCTGAAAAAGAAAGCGCTAAAAGACTAGTAAAAGAATTTTTAACCAAAGATGCCGATTATGAAGTTTTTGATCTTTCAGCAAATACTATACGAGCTATTAAGATCAATATAGATGAAAAATTAGCAGGAAATTCTTTAAAACATGTAGCACAAAATATGAAAGTGATTTCTTATAAAAAATTAAATAGCGACTGGGAAATACTACCTGATTTAGAAACCACAACAGTTTATAGTGGAGATGTTGTAATACTTCTTGGAACAGTTAAAGAACTTAGAGAATTTGAATACTAATCAAGATTTAAAGCCTTGCAAGCCTTTACAAAACGCTTTAAGGCTGTTTTTTCTTTAGTAGAAATTTTATGATATATAACTTCATCTAAATAATATCTAACATCTTTTACATCCAAATCCCTTGTTTTGGCATAATTTTGCAGTATATAATAAGGAATTTTAATCTTTGTTTTTGAAAATTTTTTCAAAATTTGTTTATATAAAGCTTTTTTTTGCACACAAGAAAATCTAGCAAAAACAAAAGGCAATCCTGTTTTTTCGTGCCATTTTGCACATAAATCGATATATTTAGAAGAATCTTTTAGATAAAGCTTTAAAGCCTTATCACCTATAATTACTTTTCCATCTTGTTTTAATACTTTAGCTAAAGCATTTGAAGTTGCTGAGCTTGGATCTTTAGCATTTGATGTATTTTTTTCTACTAAAACACTTAAAACTCTTTTATTAGCACAAATACCCAAATCTAAATTTTTATATTTTTTTCTAGCACTTTCTATGCTTGAAATGATAGCTGCATCAATTCTTCTATAAAATAAATCTTTATTTAGCTTACTTGGAACTCCTTTTTTATACTCCATGCTTGCTTTATAACCATTAGGTAAGGGATATTTCTTAAGATATATATGTAAAGGCAAAAGATTAATATAATCAATTTTTCCAAAAATCATCTCTTTTAAAGAGTGTTAAACACTCTATCTCCTGCATCTCCAAGCCCTGGGATAATATAACCTTTTTCATTTAAACCTTCATCAATACAAGCCACAAAAACTTCCACATCATCATGCATTTGGCTAAATTTTTGTAAACCTTGTGGAGTAGCAAGTATGGATATAAATTTTATTTTTTTAACTCCTTGGCTTTTTAAAAAATTACAAGCCTCTATAGCAGTTCCACCTGTAGCAAACATAGGATCTATGACAATAACGGTGCGTTTTTTTGCATCTTTGGGAAGTTTTTGAAAATAAAAATCCGCCTTTAAAGTTTCTTCATTTCTTACAAATCCCAAAAATCCAACACTTGCATCAGGAATCATCTTAAAAACACTTTCAAGCATTCCTAATGCAGCTCTTAAAATAGGGCAAATCATAATTTTTTCATCAAGTTTTTTTACTGTAGTTTTTTGTATAGGTGTTGAAATTTCAATTTCTTTTAAAGAAAAATCTTTACTCGCTTCAAAAAGTAAAAAAGATGAAATTTCATCGATTAACATGCGAAATTGAAAGGGCTTTGTCTCTTTAGCCCTTAAAATTCCTAATTTATGTTCGATCAATGGATGATTGATACAATGAATATTTTTCATTTTAAGCTTTCAAAATAAGCTTTCTCATCAAAATTTTTCACCTTAGCCACACCATCTTTTACCGCAGCTGCTGCTACAGCTGTACTTACTGCAGCTTTTACTCTTTCATCAAAAGGTTTTGGTATAATATAATCTCTTCCAAATTCTAAAGTACTTAGATTGTAAGCCTTTTTAACCGCATCACTTACAGGAAGTTTTGCAAGATCTGCTAATGCTTTAGCAGCAGCTACTTTCATATTTTCAGTGATTTTACTTGCACGCACATCTAAAGCCCCACGGAAAATAAAAGGAAAACCTAAAACATTATTGATTTGATTTGGATAATCACTTCTTCCTGTTCCTACAATGGCATCTTTTCTAAGTCTAGCCACATCTTCAGGCATCACTTCAGGGATAGGATTTGCCAAAGCAAAAATTACAGGATCTTTTGCCATACTTAAAACCATTTCATCATCAAGAATTTTTGGCGCACTAAGTCCTAGGAAAACATCAGCTCCTTTTAAAACTTCTTTTAAAGTCTTTTCCTTAGAATCAACAGCAAATTCAAGCTTTTGAGGAGTTAAATCATTTCTATCCTTAGAAACAACACCTTTGCTATCTACTAAAATAATATTTTCGACCCCTAAATTTCTATACATCTTAGCACTTGCTATACCTGCGGCACCTGCGCCACTTACAACCACCTTAATGTCTTTAAATTTTTTACCGCTTATCTCCATAGCATTCATAAGTCCCGCAGTTGAAATAATAGCCGTTCCATGCTGATCATCATGCATTACAGGAATTCCTAAATCTTGCAAAGCCGCTTCAATTTCAAAACATTTTGGAGCAGCTATATCTTCTAAATTTATCCCACCCACAGTCGGAGCCAAAGCCTTGCAAAAATTTACAATCTCTTCTATACTATGAACATTAATTTCTATATCATAAGCATTTACATTTGCAAATTTTTTAAACAAACAAGCCTTACCTTCCATAACAGGTTTTGAAGCCTGTGCTCCTATGTTTCCAAGTCCTAAAACAGCAGAACCATCGCTAACTATAGCTACCAAATTAGCCTTATTTGTATAAGTATAAGCAAGCTCATTATCTTTAGCGATTTCAAGGCAAGGTTCTGCAACTCCTGGGCTATACGCCAAAGATAGATCATAACTTGTAGCCATCGGCTTACTTGGGACAATATCAATTTTCCCACCTAAATGGTATTTTAAAGCTTCTTCTTTTAAATTCATTTTATTTTCCTCTAACTTTTAAAAAATTTTCTATTCTTTTTTTACACTCATCAAGCCCTAAAAATTCTAATACTTCAAAAATACTAGGACTTACCGCACTCCCTGTTAAAGCTATGCGTATAGGCTGAGCCAAATCTTTTAACTTTGCTTCTTTTTTTTCTAAAAAATCATTTGTAAAATCTTCAAAATCTTTACCTGTTTTTTGATCTTTAAGTGTATTAGCAAATGCTTGGAGCAATTCTAAATTATTTTCGTTAATAAATTTTTGCACTGCATTTTCATCATAATTTTGCGGTGCATTAACTATGCTTTTTGCACTATTGATAATATCATGCAAGGTTTTTGCACGCTCTCTTAATAAATCAAGTAAAAATCCTGCCTTTTCATAAACAGATAAATCAAAGCCAAGATCTTTAAGCTGACGGTTAATCTCTTCAAAAGGCAAAGTTTTAATATAATGAGCATTCAACCATTCAAGCTTTTTAGCATTATAACAAGATGCGCTTTTATTGATATGATAAGGATCAAAAAGTTTTTTCAAATCTTCTAGTGAAAAAACCTCATCATCACCATGACTCCAACCTAAACGCACAAGAAAATTAAGCAAAGCTTGAGGTAAAATTCCCATTTCTTTGTATTCCATAACATCAGTTGCCCCATGTCTTTTTGAAAGCTTTTTACCATCTTCTCCATGTATCATAGCCACATGAAAAAATTTAGGAATTTTAAAACCCAATGCTTCATAAAGTACAATTTGTTTAGGAGTATTTGAAAGATGATCATCCCCACGAATCACATCACTTACTCCCATTAAAGCATCATCAATAACAACAGTAAAATTATAAGTTGGAGTTCCATCACTTCTTGCAATGATAAAATCATCCATTATATCCTCTGCTTTAAATTTCACCTCGCCTTTAACCCCATCTTCAAAAACAATCTCACCGCTTTGAGGTGCTTTAATACGCACAACAGGTTCTATACCCTGAGGTGGCGTGCCTTTAAATTCTCTATATCTTCCATCATATCTTGGGCGCTCTTTGGCAGCTTCTTGCTTGGCGCGCAATTCTTCTAAGTCTTCTTTACTCATATAACAATAATATGCTTTGCCTTCATCTAAAAGCTTTTTGACATATTCTTTATAAAGATCAAAACGCTCTGATTGGTAAGTTACTTCTCCATCATGTTCTAAACCGCACCATTTAAAAGCTTCGATAATTGCTTTAGTAGCTTCTTTGGAATTTCTTTTTAAATCCGTATCTTCAATACGAAGTAAAAAATTTCCACCATTTTTTCTAGCGTATAAATAATTATAAAGAGCTGTTCTAAGTCCACCTATGTGCAAATATCCTGTTGGGCTTGGAGCAAAACGCGTTGTAAGTTTTTCGTGCATTTTTTGCCTTTTCTTAAATTTTTATTGATATAATGCGATATTTATACTTAAATAAAGGTTTGAAATGAAAAAAATTTTATTAAGTTTTGCATTTTTTGCAAGTTTAGCTAGTGCAAATACCATTAATGCTATAGCTGTAGTTGTAGACAAAGAGCCTATCACGACTTATGATATAGATCAAACTATGAAAGTACTTAAAATTGATAGAAATCAAGCTTTAGGCGTACTCATCAATGAAAAAATGGAAATTTCACAAATGAAACAACTGGGTATTGTAGTCAATGATCTAGAGCTTGATGATGCTATAAATAAAATGCTTGCTCAAAACAAAACTACTTTAAATGCTTTCAAAGCAAATTTAAAATCCAAAAATCAAAGCTATGAACAATTTCGTGCAAATTTAAAAAAAGATTTAGAAAAAAGAAAGCTTTATGAAAAAATCGCAAGTATGGCAAAAACTGATTTTAGTGATGATGGAGCAAAAAAATTTTTCGAACAAAATAAAGATAAATTCACTTTTTATACACAAATTAATGCAAATATTTATTTATCAAACAATCCTCAAACTTTAGAAAATATCAAAAATACAAAAAAAACAATCCTTAAACCACAAAATGCATCTTTAAACACAAGCAATGCCGATCCAAGACTTTTAGGGCTTTTATCGCAAATTCCTGTTGGAGGCTTTTCCCCTGTTTTAAATGGAAAAAATGGCTATGAACTCTATGAAGTTAAAAGCAAAGATGGGGCGCAAACTCCTGAATACGAACAAGTTAAAAATGAAGTTTTAAACGCTTACGTAAGTGAACAAAGACAAAATTTTATACAAGATTATTTTGATAAACTCCGCTCTAAAATCAATATAGAATATTTAAGATAAAAATTACAATTAAAATTTCCCTTTAATAGGGAAATTTTAATGTCTTGCAAGATAATTTGTATCATAGTTATTGTTAATAAAATCAGGATTTTCCATCACAGAAAGATGAAAATCTTTGGTTGTTTTTATCCCACTTATAAGCAACTCATCTAAAGCTACTTTCATTTTTGCAATAGCTTTATTGCGATCTTCTGCCCAAACCACAAGTTTGCCTATCATAGAATCATAATAAGGAGGCACACTGTAATCTTGATAACAATGACTTTCCATTCTTACATTGCGTCCTGCTGGTGGAATGTATTTAGTAATCTTACCTGGACTTGGTAAAAAAGTTTTAGAATCTTCTGCCGTGATTCTACACTCTATAGAATGTCCATTTAGCTTAATACTTTCTTGAGATGGTAAGGCATAACCTTCTGCTACCTTAATCATTTGTTCTATGATATCAATCCCACTTACCATTTCACTTACACAGTGTTCAACTTGCAAACGCGTATTCATTTCTATAAAATAAAAGTCTAAATTTTTATCTACCAAAAACTCAAAAGTTCCCGCACCTTCATATCCTATAGCTTTGGCCGCCTTAATAGCAGTTTCATGAAGCCTAGTGCGTGTTTTTTCATCAAGCAAAATCGCAGGAGATTCTTCGATGAGTTTTTGATGGCGTCTTTGCATAGAACAATCTCTTTCGCCCACATGAATCACATTACCAAAACTATCTCCTATAACCTGCACTTCTATATGGCGTGGATTTTGTATGTATTTTTCCATATACATAGTTCCATCGCCAAATGCTGTCATAGCCTCGCTTTCAGCCGACCAATACGCTTTTTCAAGATCTTTTTCTTGTTCAACCACACGCATACCACGGCCACCACCACCTGCAGCTGCTTTTAAAATCACAGGGTAGCCTATTTCTTTGGCAAGTTTTTTAGCTGCTTCAGCTCCTGCTAAAGCTCCATCACTTCCTGGGATTACGGGTACACCTGCTCTTTGCATAACTTGTTTTGCTTTTGATTTATCACTCATTAAATTCATAGCTTCCACAGAAGGACCTATGAATTTGATGTTATGTTTAGCACAAATTTCAACAAAATTTTGATTTTCACTTAAAAATCCATATCCTGGAAAAATCGCATCTGCTTCAGCAATTTCAGCTGCTGTAATAATAGCTGGGATATTTAAATAACTTTCAGAACTTCTTGCTTTGCCTATGCAAATACTTGCATCAGCGTATTTTAAATATAAAGCATCTTTATCTGCTTCAGAATACACACAAATTGCTTTCTTACCCATTTCTTTAATCGTTCTTAAAGCGCGTAATGCTATTTCTCCACGATTAGCAATTAATATGCTTTTAATTTCCATTTTATAATTTCTCCACCGCAAATAAAGGCATTCCAAATTCTACAGGCTGACCATCAGCAACTAAAATTTCAGCGATCCTGCAATCAAATTCCGCTTCAATTTCATTCATGATTTTCATCGCTTCGATAATAGCTATAGTATCGCCTTTTTTAACCGTGCTACCTACTTTTACAAAAGGTGCTGCACCTGGGCTTGGAGCTTGATAGAAAGTTCCTACCATAGGGCTGTTTATACTTGGCTTGTTTGATTTTGCATTTTGGCTAGGTTGAGCTTCATTTACAACACTTACATTGATAGGTTGTGGAGCTGGAACTGGAGGACAAACAGGAGCTGGAACGTCGCAACACATATCTCTTTCAAGTTCTATTTCAAAACCATCTTGTTCTTTGATCTTAATTTTACTAATATTTGCTTCAGCAAAAAGGTTTACTAACTCTTTAATTTCTTCTTTTGTCATAAAATTCTCCTAAAATTTAAGAACTTAATCTTGTATTATATAAAAAAACTTAAAATTTAACTTTAAAAAAGAAAAAAATCATAAAAAATATAGATTTTTTAGGTTATAATCTTATAAAAAATTACAAATATTAAAAGGTTAAAAATGGGCTTAAAAGCGGATAATTGGATAAGAAAAATGGCATTAGAACACAAGATGATCGAACCATTTTGCGAAGCAAATATAGGAAAAGGTGTGGTAAGCTATGGACTTTCAAGCTATGGTTATGATATACGCGTAGGGCGTGAGTTTAAAATTTTTACCAATGTTAATTCAACTGTAGTGGATCCAAAAAATTTCGTAGAAGAAAATGTAGTAGATTTTGAAGGCGATGTATGTATAGTTCCTGCAAATTCTTTTGCCCTAGCTAGAACTATAGAGTATTTTAAAATGCCTGATGATGTTTTAGCTATTTGCCTTGGCAAAAGCACTTATGCAAGATGTGGCATCATCGTCAATGTTACTCCTTTTGAACCAGGTTTTGAAGGACATATCACTATAGAAATTTCAAACACTACACCTTTACCTGCAAAAATTTATGCTAATGAAGGCATAGCACAAGTGTTGTTTTTACAAGGCGATGAAAAATGCGACACCACTTACAAAGATAAAAAAGGCAAGTATCAAGCTCAAACGGGCATAACCTTGCCAAGAATTTTAAAATAGGAACACTTGTTGCTTTAATTTTAAAAAACTTAAGCAAAGGAAGGCAAAATGTTTAACGGAAAAAATATCTTAATCACAGGCGGAACAGGCTCTTTTGGAAAAACCTATACTAAGGTTTTGCTAGAAAATTATAAACCTAATAAAATCATCATTTATTCTCGTGATGAGCTTAAACAATTTGAAATGGCAAGCGTTTTTAACGCTCCTTGCATGCGTTATTTCATAGGAGATGTAAGAGACAAAGAGCGTTTAAGCACTGCTATGCGTGATGTGGATTTTGTTATACATGCTGCTGCGATGAAGCATGTGCCTATTGCTGAATATAACCCTATGGAATGTATAAAAACAAACATCCACGGCGCGCAAAATGTCATAGATGCTTGTTTTGAAAATGGGGTTAAAAAATGTATTGCTCTTAGTACGGATAAGGCTTGCAATCCTGTAAATTTATACGGTGCAACCAAACTTGCAAGCGATAAGCTTTTTGTCGCTGCAAACAACATAGCAGGTAACAAGCAAACACGCTTTGGTGTTACAAGATATGGCAATGTTGTAGGTTCAAGAGGTTCAGTGGTGCCTTTCTTTAAAAAACTCATCAGTGAAGGAGCTAAAGAACTTCCTATCACCGATACGAGAATGACTCGTTTTTGGATCAGCCTTGAAGATGGAGTAAAATTTGTGCTGAGTAATTTTGAAAGAATGCATGGAGGAGAAATCTTTATCCCTAAAATTCCTTCGATGAAAATCACCGATCTAGCCCATGCTCTAGCTCCTAATTTAAGCCATAAAATCATAGGCATAAGAGCAGGAGAAAAACTACATGAAATCATGATTTCAAGCGATGATAGCCATTTAACCTATGAATTTGAAAACTACTATGCTATAAGCCCGAGTATTAAATTTGTAGATAAAGATAATGACTTTAGTATCAATGCCCTAGGCGAAAAAGGGCAAAAGGTAAAAGATGGTTTTTCTTATAGCTCGGATAATAATCCTTTATGGGCAAGCGAAAAAGAACTTTTAGAAATCATCAATCACACCGAGGGTTTTTAAAATGCTTACTTATTCTCATCAAAACATCGATCAAAGCGATATAGATACGCTTACAGAAGCTTTAAAAGATGAAATTTTAACGGGAGGTAAAAAGGTAGATGAATTTGAAGAAGCCCTTTGCGAATATGTGGGCGTAAAACACGCTTGTGTATTAAACTCAGCTACTTCAGCTCTTCATCTTGCCTACACAGCACTAGACGTCAAAGAAAAAATCGTTTTAACCACTCCTTTAACCTTCGCTGCTACGGCTAATGCAGCCTTAATGGCTGGGGCTAAGGTAGAGTTTATCGACATTAAAAACGATGGCAATATCGATGAAAAAAAACTAGAAGCAAGACTTTTAAAAGATAGCGAAAATATAGGAGCTATTAGCGTAGTGGATTTTGCGGGTAATAGCGTTGAAATGGATGAAATTTCAAACCTTGCTAAAAAATACAATATCCCTTTAATCGATGATGCAAGTCATGCTTTAGGCGCTTTGTATAAAAGTGAAAAAGTAGGAAAAAAAGCTGATCTTTCTATCTTTTCTTTTCACCCTGTTAAGCCTATTACCACCTTTGAAGGTGGGGCTGTGGTGAGTGATAATGAAGAGCTTGTCGCTAAAATCAAGCTTTTAAGAAGCCATGGCATAATTAAAAAAAGGCTTTGGGATAGCGATATGGTAGAACTTGGCTATAATTACCGCTTAAGTGATGTTGCTTGTGCTTTAGGGATAAATCAGCTTAAAAAACTCGATCACAATCTTGAAAAAAGAGAAGAAATCGCAAAATTTTACGATAAAGAATTTGAAAAAAATCCGTATTTCTCCACGATAAAAATCAAAGATTATAAAAAAAGCTCGAGACATTTATATCCTATTTTGCTTTTTCCTGAATTTTATTGTCAAAAAGAAGAACTTTTTAAAAGCTTACTTCATGCAGGAATTGGCGTACAGGTGCATTATAAACCAACTTATGAGTTTAGTTTTTATAAAAAACTCTTAGGAGAAATCAGACTCCAAAATGCGGATAATTTTTACAAAGCCGAGCTTAGCATACCTTGTCATCAAGAAATGAATCTAAAAGATGCAAAATTTGTAAAAGATACTTTATTTAGCACTCTTGAAAAAGTTAAAAAGGGATATTGTGGATAAGCTAGACTTTAGAAGTCAAGATTTTAGCCAAACTGGAAAGGCTATGTATGAACTAGCTTGTGAACTTTTTCCTATCCCTAGAAGCATCACAGGGCAAGGTTTTAGAGATAGTTTAGAAATTTTAAATAAAACTCTGGGGGGGGGTATACTCAAATTTCACTCTATAAAAAGTGGCACAAAGGTTTTTGACTGGATAGTTCCTGATGAATGGAATGCCAAAGAAGCTTATATCATCACTCCAGAAGGAGAAAAAATTTGTGATTTTAAAAAGCATAATCTACACCTTCTAAACTATAGCGAAGCTATCGATCAAGAAATCGAACTAGAAGAACTTCAAGATCATCTTTACTCCATAGAAGAAATGCCTGATGCTATTCCTTATGTAACGAGTTATTACAAAAGGCGTTGGGGATTTTGTCTCACGCATAATGAAAGAAAAAAACTTAAAAAAGGCAAATACAAGGTCTATATCGATGCAAAACATGATGAAAATGGGGTTTTGGACTATGCTGATTTTATCCTACCTAGCACACAAAATTCAAAAGATGAAATTTTAATTTCAACCTATCTTTGCCACCCTTCCATGGCAAATAACGAGCTTAGTGGCCCTGTGGTGGCTATTTTCTTAGCAAAATGGCTTTTAAGTTTAAAAGAAAGAAAATATAATTACCGCTTTGTCATCATCCCTGAAACCATAGGCTCTATAGTCTATCTTAGTAAACATTTAGAACATTTAAAAAAACATGTTAAAGCAGGCTTTGTGCTTTCTTGCTTAGGCGATGATCATGCTTACTCACTCATACACACACCTAAAGAAAATACTCTAAGCGATAAAGTTGCACTGCATACGCTTAAAAATAAAGAAAATTTCAAAGCTTTTAGTTTTTTAGATCGTGGAAGCGATGAAAGGCAATACAATGCTCCGCTTGTAAATCTTGGCATAGTAGGAGTATGTCGCACAAGATACGGTGACTATGATGGATATCATAACTCAAAAGACGATCTCAATTTTATCTCTGAAAAAGGTTTAATGGGTGGACTTCAAAGTATGCAAGAAATGATTTTAAATCTAGAAATCAACGCCGTATATGAAAACACCATAGTATGCGAACCCAATCTTGGCAAAAGAGGACTATATCATACCCTTAGTACTGCCAATGACATTCCTTTGGCTTGTAATTTTCTAGCTTACTGTGACGGAGAGAATGATATCATCGATATAGCCAATATCTTAAATATGCAAGCTTATGAATTTAAAGAACTTTTGGAAAAAATAAAATTTTATGGACTAGTAAAATGAAATATTTTTTAGAACACAATGGCAAAAAATACTCCGATAAAGATTTAATAGATGCTTTTTATCAACTAGGTATAAAAAGAGGCGATATTTTATGCGTACATACAGAACTTTTTAACTTTGGCATACCTTTGCTTTCTAGAAATGAATTTTTACAGACTATACTCAATTGCTTTTTTGAAGTTATAGGCAAAGAAGGCACTTTGATCATGCCAACTTTTACTTATAGTTTTTGCAAAAATGAAGTTTATGACAAAATAAATTCCAAAACAAAAATGGGAGCATTAAATGAATATTTTCGCAAACAAACAGGAGTAAAACGCACAAACGATCCTATATTTTCTTTTGCTATAAAAGGAGCAAAAGAAGAATTATTTTTAAAAGATACAACAAGTTGTTTTGGGGAAAATTGTGTTTATGAGGTTTTAACTAAAGAGAATGGAAAATATATGCTTTTTGGCACTACAACTGGACATACTTTAACACATCATATCGAAGAAGAGTGTCAAGTGGAATATAGATATTTTAAAAATTTTAAAGGCACACTAATAGATGAGCAAAAAATTAGTTATAATACAAATATAAAATTTTATGTAAGATATTTGGATAGAAATTCTTTACCAAATGTTGATAATATAAATTATATTACAAAACAAACCAAAAATTTTAAATATAATAATTTCGGGGGTGCGACTATATATTTATTTAATGCAAAAGAATACAAACAAGCAATAAAAAATGCTTTAATTGAAAATAAAAACATTTTTATATTACAGGAATAACATGGAAAAACAATTTTATAAAATTTTAGAGAATATACTTGAAACCAAAGTAGATGAAAATACAAATTTAAGCATGGAAAACTGCAAGAACTGGACTTCTTTAGCTCATATTGATATCATCATGAGTTTAGAAGAAGAATTTGAAATCAAATTTAGCAAAGATGAATTAAGTCAGCTAAAATCTCAAAATGAACTTTTAAAAGCTATTAAGGAGAAATTATGTTAAAAAATACTAAAAAACTATTTAAACTCATAGAAGAAAAAAATGCTTTACATAAAAAATGTTTAGATGGATTGCAACTTTCAGATGAAGAATATAATGATTTAGAAAAACTTATCATCTATTATAAAGATACATTAAACATCAATCTAGAAGAACAAGCTAAAAGTTATATAGTTGTACTCAATGACACTCTAGAAGAAACTAAATATTTTATAGAATTTGGAAAATATAGATATAGCACTTTAGCAGAAGTAAAAAATATGGTATATTTCAATGAAAATTATATGAAGCAATACATGGTGGGACTTGCTATATCTTCTTTTATTTGGAATGCTCATATTGAAGTTAGAAGATATTTTGCTAAATATATAGATAAAAAACAAGATCGAAAAAGCACTTATCTTGAAATCGGTCCTGGTCATGGAGAATTTTTTGTTAAAGCACTAAGAAGTCAAAAATTTATAGAATATTATGGAATAGATATTTCTCCTATAAGTTGTCAAATGAGCAAAGATATGGTAGAAAATCAATTTGGAGCAATTAATCAAAATAATTTTAAATGTGATTTTATATGTAAAGATTTCACTAAATGCAATTTCAACAATAAAGCAGATTTAGTTGTAATGGGAGAAGTCTTGGAGCATGTAGAACAACCTTTACAGTTTATGAAAGATGTAAAAACTTTACTGAATGATGGTGGAGAAATTTTTGCAACCATCCCTATCAACGCTCCTGCTATTGACCATATTTATTTATTTTCCCATCCTGATGAAGTTAAAGATTTGCTTAAAAATGCAGGTTTAAAAATCAAAGAATGCGAATATTTTATGGCAAATAATTATTCTTTAGAAAAAGCATTAAAAACAAAAAATGCCATTGTTATGGCAGTGGTTTTGGAAAAATAATGAATCTTTTTTCACCTCATTTAAAACGCAATGAGCTTATAAAATTTGCCAAAGAGTTAGACTTTAGTAAAAGTCAAGATCTTCTTATCAATATCCATAGAAATCATGCTTTTGAAGGAGTGCAAAGCATCATTGCTCCTTTTTTACATTTTGCTAATTTAAGAGCTGAGTTTAATTTCAGCTCTTATGATGATAGCTTGAGTTTTGATAACTTTAAAGAAGCTAGTTTAGAACTTTTATGGCTAGATTTAACCCGCTATAAAAATAATGTGCAAAATTTTATAGAAGAAAGACTTTTAGAACTAAGAAAAATTTCACAAAACCCTATTTTAGTTCTTAGTTTAGGAGAATTTAAAACAGATAAAAAAATTTTAAATTGTGAAATTTTTAACATAGAAAAACTCATAAAAGAGTATTTTGATGAAAAAGATATTTTAGACTTAGCTAAAGAAGAACTTACAGGCTCTAAGCTTAATAATAAAGCCTTGATTTTTTTAGCACAAATTTTAGGACTTAGTCTCATCCCTGCACTTGTAAAACCCGCTCTTAAAGCTCTTGTACTTGATCTTGATAATACCTTGTATCAAGGAATTTTAGGTGAAGAGGGTATAGATAATCTTAATTTAAGTCCTTTGCACAAAACCTTACAAGAAAAAATTAAAACTTTTAAAAAACAAGGGTTTTTACTTGCCCTAGCTTCAAAAAATGAAGAAAAAGACGCAAAAAAACTTTTTGAAATAAGGAAAGATTTCATCTTACAATGGGATGATTTTGATGCTAGAATGATCAATTGGGAGTCAAAAGGTGAAAATATCTTAAAAATTGCTAAAAAATTTAATATAAATACTAACGCTATGCTTTTTATAGATGATAATATCGCCGAGCTTGAAAATACCAAATTTACAGGCGTTAAAACACTTTTATGCGATGAAAATATACTTTATAAAATCAAACTTTTTCCTAATCTTTTAAAACTTTCAAATACCAAAGAAGATCAAATTCGTGCCAAAGATATAGCAGCCAATGCTTTAAGAGAAGAACTTAAAAGTTTAAGTGATGAAGAATATTTTCAAAATCTTGAAATCAGCTTAAATTTTAGCAAAAATGATCTGCAAAATATCCCTCGCATTAGCGAACTTTTGGGCAAAACCAATCAATTTATTGCTAATTACACACGCTTAAATCAAGAAAAAGTCGCACAACACATGCAAAAAGAACTCATTATAAGTGTGAACATGAGTGATAAATTAAGCGATAGTGGGATTATCGCTATTTTTGTTTTTTCTTGCAAAGAAGGAAATTTATTTATCGATGATCTTTGCATTTCTTGTAGGGCTTTGGGTAGAAAACTTGAAACTCGAATGTTTTTTAAAGCCTTTGAACTGGCTTTACATTTCTTTGATCTTAAAAACAATAATGCAAAGCTTTATTATCAAAAAGGCGAAAGAAATATGCCATTTTTGAGCTTTTTAGAACAAATTTCAAAGAATTTGAAAAAAAACTCAGCCCTTGTTTCATTTCAAAATTTAAATTTTAAAGGACTTATAATCCATGAAAACTAGATTTGATAAAGCCAAAATTTCAGGCATTTGCGTAAGCGTACCTGAACATAAAATTTGCATTGATGATGAGTTAGAGAGCGTTTTTTCAAACGATATCAAAACCCTTAAAAGAATGAAAAAAGTCATAGGTTTAAACACGCGTTATATTTGCGATGAAAACACTTGCGTAAGCGATCTTGGAAAACACGCAGCCAATACACTTTTGCAAGGTTTAAATATAGATAAAAATAGCCTTGATGCACTCATCGTAGTAACTCAAAGTCCTGATTTTTTCATGCCTTCTACGGCTTGTTATTTACATCAGCTTTTAAATTTAAGTTCTAAAACCATAGCTTTTGATTTAGGGCAAGCTTGTGCAGGGTATTTATACGGCTTATTTGTCGCTCATTCTTTAATACAAAGTGGCTTAGGTAAAATTTTACTCATTTGTGGGGATACTTTAAGCAAATTCATCCACCCTAAAAATATGAATTTAGCTCCTATTTTTGGTGATGGAGTAAGTGCAACTTTGATTGAAAAAACGGATTTTAACGAAGCTTTTTTTGAGCTTGGAAGCGATGGAAAATATTTTGATAAACTCATCATTCCAAAAGGTGCGATGAGAATACCTAAAGCAGATATTTTCAACGATGATTCACTCATGCAAACTGAGGAGTTTAGACAATTAGAAAATCTTTATATGGACGGAGCAAATATTTTCAATATGGCTTTGGAATGCGAACCTAAAAGCTTTAAAGAAATTTTAGAATTTTCTAAAGTAGATGAAAAAGATATTGCTTTTCATCTTTTTCATCAATCCAATGCGTATTTGGTTGATTGCATCAAAGAAGAATTAAAACTTAATGATGATAAAGTTCCTAATTTCATCATGGAAAAATACGCTAATTTAAGCGCTTGTTCACTACCTGCCCTACTTTGCGAACTAGATACTCCAAAAGAATTTAAAGCGAGTTTAAGTGCTTTTGGTGCAGGGCTTAGCTGGGGAAGTGCGGTGTTGAATTTCAAGGATTTATACACAAAAGATATTTTAATTTACACAAAGGAGAAATAATGACAAAAACTGAATTTTTAGAAGAGCTTAAAGAAGCTATGCATAGAGATGAAGACTTAAACGAGGATATGCTACTTGATGATATAGATGAGTGGGATAGTTTGGCTTTTGTATCTGTAATGGTGCTTTATAAAAATCTTTTTGCTTTAAAAATCACAGCCGAAGATTTGAAAAATTGTCAAAAAGTGAGTGATTTAATCGATTTAGCAAAGCTTGATTAAAACCTTTAAGGTTTTAATCTTTTATCTCTAATTCAAATTTATCTCCCACATCTTTAAAAGTAAACACTTTATTCCCACAAGGATAAGAGATGGAATTTTCTTTCATAAAAGATTTTCTTTTTTGTAGTTTTTCAAGCATTAAAGGAAGTTCTTTTCTAAATAAGGCTTTATCAGGTATACCACAACCATGATCTAAATTTTTAATAAATTTTCCATCAATTTTATTTTCATCTATCAAATTTAAGCTTACATCATATCCTAAAATTTTTAATATTTGCATAGTTTGTTCTTTAAAATTTGCTGGAGTTAAAGGATCTTCTTTACTATGATAACTCACATAAATAATATTTTTATTTTTTTGACTTTGCAAAATCAAATGATCTTTATTTAACAATGTTCTAATAAAATAATTTTCATTATTAAAAAAATAAGGTGAATTTTCTTTACGTGTCCAATGGGTTTTTACAAAACATTCTATTAAAATATGCGAACTATTTAAAACATAATCACAACCGTCCTCCATTTCTCTTCCTAAAATATAATTTAAAGGTGGCAAAGCCGAACCTGAATTATCAATCACGCCATCCACATACCAAGGAGCTATTTTTGCTATGAGTAAAGATAGATATCCTCCATAAGACCCCCCCCCATAAATTTTTGGTAAATTTGCAAATTTTGGAAAGCGTTTAACTAAATCTTTTAAAGCATTGATATGATCAATAGCTGCCATAATACCAAAATTTTGATAATCCCTGTTAGGTGGGATAAAAGTGGAAGTAAATTTCGCTTGATAATTTTGTACTAGTTTTCCTTGTGATTTTAAAGTAGCAATACAATGATCTAAATGATGATAATATTCTAAAGCATTATTAGAATTTAAATTTCTGCCATCAATGTTAAAATCATTCAATACTTTAGAAAAATTTTCCAGATCTTCTTCTAAAAATTTTGCACTTGCATCGTATTTTAAAACATCTGAACGTCTTTGACAAAAACAATGATAAAAAACATTTATTGTCACTACATCAAAATTTTTAGCAATATAATTTCTATAAGAATCTAAAAAATATATATTTGCATTAGCTCCATAACCTCCTATGACAAAAACTATAGCTTTGAGATCTTTTTCATCATCATAACTGATGCGATATTCAAGCTTACTGGTTCTTTTAATGCCTAGTTCTACATCATCACAAGAATCAATTTCAAAGGTTTGGTTTATGAACATATATTTTCCTTTTTAATTAATAATCAATTTTAACTGATTTTCTACATCTTTAAAAGTAAATACTTTATTTCCACAAGGATAAGAGATGGAATTTTCTTGCATTAAAGATTTTCTTCCTTGTAGTTTTTCAAGCATTAAAGGAAGTTCTTTTCTAAATAAGGCTTTATCACTTATTCTCATGCCGTGATTTAAGTCCTTTATAAATCTTCCATCAATCTCGCTTTCATCTTTTATCAAATGTAAAGTGGCGTCATATCCTAACTCTTTATACGCTAAAAAAAGAGTTTGCTTATCTTTTGCTGTATTAAATGGATCTTTTAAACTATGATAAGATACTAAAACAATATTTTTATTAACACTAACTTGTATAGTTAAATGAGCTAAATTAGGAATTATTCTAATTAAATAATTCTCAGTATGAAAAAAATATTTTGAACTAACATCCGCATTCCAATAAGTTTTAATAAAAAATCCTATTTTATTATGTGGATATTCCTCAAAATAATCACATTGTCCACTTTCTCTTTCTAAAATAAACATAGGAGAAGGCAAAGCCGAACCTGAATTATCAATCACACCATCCACATACCAAGGAGCTATTTTTGCTATGAGTAAAGATAGGTATCCTCCGTATGACCCCCCCCCGTAAATTTTTGGTAAATCTGCAAATTTTGGAAAGCGTTTAACTAAATCTTTTAAAGCATTGATATGATCAATAGCTGCCATAATGCCATAGTTTTGATAGTCTCCATTAGGTGGGATAAAAGTGGAAGTAAAATTTAGTTTAAAGTTATGATCGAGTTTATTTTGCATTTTTAAATTTTCTACATGTTTCACTAAAGAATTCGCTAAAAAAAGCGCATTATCATTATTTATTCCACCATAAGAAAAATGAAACTGATTTAATAAATTTTTAATATTTTCAATATCTTCATCTTGAAAAAATTTATATGCACTGTATTTCTCAACATTTGATCTTCTATGACAAAAACAATGATAAAAAACATGCACCGCTACAACATCAAATTTTTTAGCAATATATTCTCTATCAAAGTCTAAAAAAGAAATATTTGCATTAGCTCCAAAACCACCCACTATAAAAACTATAGCTTTGATATCTTTTTCATCATCATAACTTATACGATATTCAAGCTTACTGGTTCTTTTAATACCTAGTTCTACATCATCACAAGAATCGATTTCAAAGGTTTGATTTATGAGCATATAAAGGCCTTTTTTATTAATTTATCGATATTATATTACAAAAAACTAAAAAGGTAAATCATGACAACCCATATCTACGATTTTTTAGAAAAAAGTTTAATCAAATTTAGCAAAAAAACTGCTTTTATAGAACCTTTTGCCAAGGAAAGAAAAGAAATCACTTATAAAAACTTTGATCTTTTTTCTAAAAGACTAGCCAGTGAAATTTTAAGAAAGCTAGGAAATGATAATCCTATACAAGCTCCTGTTTTAATCATCTTACCCAAAGGGATTGATTGTTTGATTTCATTTTTTGGAGTGGCATTAAGTGGAAATTTTTATACCCTTTTAGATGAGAAAAGTCCTAAAGAAAGAATAGAAAAAGTTATAGAAGTTTTAAAACCTAAACTTTTTATCACTTCAAAGGACTTAAATTTTAACTTAGATTTGCCTACGCTTTATACACAAGACTTTGAAAGTTTTAATATAGATGAGAGTTTAATAAAAATTGCAAAAGAAAAACATATAGATACTAATTTACTCTATGTTCTTTTTACAAGTGGAAGCACAGGCATTCCTAAAGGAGTAAGCATAGCACATAAGAGTGTGATTGATTATACTTTTTGGGTGTGTGAGACTTTTAAATTTGATGAGAATGAAATTTTAGCCAATCAAGCGCCATTTTATTTTGACAATAGTGTTTTAGATATTTTTTCAAGTGTAAAATCAGGAGCGACTTTACATCTTTTACCTAATCATCTTTTTGCCTTTCCAAATAAAATTTTAGAATGTCTTGAAAAAGAAAAAGTAAGCACTATATTTTGGGTACCTTCGGTGCTGATTTATTTTGCAAATACTGAAGCTTTGAATAATTTTAGTTTAAACGCCTTAAAAAAGATACTTTTTTGTGGCGAAATCATGCCTAATAAACAGCTAAATATTTGGCGCAAACACTTACCCAATACTTTATTTGCGAACCTTTATGGTCCAACAGAAATCACTGATGTGTGTTCTTTTTATATCATAAATCGCACTTTTAAAGATGAAGAGCTTTTACCCATAGGCAAAGCATGTAAGAACACAGAACTTTTAGTTTTTGATGAAAATATGAATTTCATAAGTCCTAAACAAATAGACATTAAAGGGGAGCTTTACGTGCGTGGAACTTCTTTGTCTTTAGGGTATTATAATGACAAAGAAAAAACCAAACAAGCTTTTATACAAAATCCTTTGCATGATAATTATTTAGATTTACTCTATAAAACAGGAGATATTGTTTCTTATAATGAATTTGGAGAGCTTTTGTGCTATGGAAGAGCAGATAATCAGATCAAATATATGGGACATAGGATAGAGCTTGGAGAAATAGAAAGCGTGATAAATTCTCATGCAAGTGTAAAAAACAGCGCTTGTATTTTTAAAGAAGATATTATTTGTTTTTATGAAAGCAAAGAAGAGCTTGATTTTAAATCTTTTTTAAAAGATAAATTACCTTCTTATATGATCCCAAAAAATTTTATTAAAATTAACAAATTTAAGCTTAATCAAAATGGTAAAATTGATAGGAAAGTTTTAAAAGAACTTGTTTAAATAAATATTTTATAATTTCAAAAAA